>JAGYJO010000002.1 GCA_018402095.1 bacterium | reverse complement strand
CTATCCATATCGGCCACCTTGTTGAATACATCCAGACGGACGTTTGGGTGCGGTTCCAGAAACTTATGGGACACCAATGCCACTATATGTGCGCAGACGATGCCCATGGAACCCCCATCATGCTATCCGCAAAAAAGCTGGGTATTACACCCGAAGAAATGATCGCAAAGGTACACAGTGATCATCAACGTGATTTCAGCTCATTTGGAATAAGCTTTGATCAGTACTACAGCACCCACAGTCCCGAAAACAAACAGCTGTCCCGTGACGTTTATCTCAAAGCAAAAGACAAAGGGCTCATTGCCCAACGTGAGATAGAACAATATTTTTGCGAAACAGATGGCTTATTTTTGCCCGACAGACTGATTCGTGGCACCTGTCCCAAATGTAAAGCCACGGATCAGTACGGTGATGCATGTGAAAAATGTTCGGCCACCTACGAACCTACGCAACTCATTGAGCCGCGCTGCTCTCATTGCAACGGTACCCCGGTCATCAAACCCTCGTCACACTATTTTTTCCAACTATCCAAACTACAAGACGACATCCACCACTGGCTCCAACATGGGACCAAAAACACGATGCCCGTCCGCACAGAAGTCGCAAACAAGCTCCAAGAATGGTTTGATTCCGGCATCAAAGATTGGGACATTTCCAGAGATGCACCGTATTTCGGATTCCAAATTCCAGATACCGACAAATACTTTTATGTCTGGATGGATGCGCCACTGGGCTATATCGCGACGACCCAACATTGGGGAGAACAACAAAACAAACCCGAGCTATGGAAAGACATTTGGACAACAGACAGCTATGAAATCCATCATGTGATCGGAAAAGACATTCTCTATTTCCACACATTATTTTGGCCTGCGTTGCTCATGGCTGGGGATTTTCAACTACCGTCGCGGGTCCACGTCCATGGTTTTCTCACCGTAAATGGCGAAAAAATGTCCAAAAGCAGAGGCACCTTTATCACCGCAGCCTGCTTCGCCGAACATATCAATCCCGAGTACCTGCGCTACTACCTCATGTCCAAATGCAATGGGGGCATGGATGATATCGATTTAAGCCTGGAAGATTTCGTGACCAAAATCAATGCAGAAGTGGTGAACAAAGTCGTCAACATCGGCAGTCGACTCGGCAGTATCGTGACCAAAAAACGAGAAGGGCTACTCACACAACCCGATGCCACAGGCACGGCACTACTGCAGACTATCACAGAAAAGTCAGCAGAAATTGCCGCCCACTATGAGGCCATGAACTACCTCAAAGTCACGCGTGAAGTCATGGCGTTGGCCGATCAGCTCAACGTCTACATCGATGGCGCAGCACCTTGGTCTTTGGTCAAAACAGACGAAGCGGCCGCAGATGCCGTCTGCTGTACCGGACTGAATGGCTTGCGTTACCTTTCCGTGTATTTGGCACCGCTCATGCCCACCCTCACACAAGGTATAGCGGACTTTTTGAAAGTGCCTACACCTGTTTGGACAGACCTCAAAACCGTCATGACCCACCATGAGATCGCTCCCTACCAACACTTGGCACAACGTCTAGATCTCAAAGTCGTCACAGAGTCATTGGTACATGGCGCCTAACCCAAAAAACACTTTGGTAGCAAAACGGTTTTTCGCCTATTTATCACCCTACAGGTGGCACCTGCGATGGGCCGTTAGCAGCAGTGTTCTCAACAAAATCTTTGATCTCATGCCTCCCCTTCTGGTGGGCTGGGTCATCGATACATTACGGGGCGCTCCGCCATCTTGGATCCAAATTTTCACCAACCGACAGGATGCCTTCTATCTCGCAGCACTTCTTTCGGGTGTCGCTGTGCTCATTTTCTTTTTTGAAAGTTTGTTTCAATGGGCCTACCAACATGGGTTTATGACATTGGCACAACGGGTTCAGCATGACCTACGCATGGACACCTACCACCATTTACAACACAGAGAGATGGCGTATTTTGAAAACCATCGCCTCGGAGAGACCCTGTCTATCGTCAACGATGATGTAAATCAAATGGAAAGATTCCTCAACACAGGTCTCAATGAAGTCGTACAAATCACCGTGCTCATGCTGATGTCCGGCGCGATTATGGTCTCTATATCTTGGCAGTTGGCGATCATTGGCATGCTGCCCATCCCCCTTATTTTGTGGGGAAGTATGGCCTACCAACGCCTCATTGCACCCCGATACAAAAAAGTACGTGAAGCCGTTGGCAACCTCAATAGCCGTTTGGAAAACAACATTTCAGGCATTATGGTCATACAGAGTTTTGGCGCAGAAACCTTCGAAGAACAACGGGTTCAAGAGAGCTCCAACACCTATCAACAGGTCAATCGGTTGGCCATTCTCGTCAGTGCCAAGTATGTCCCGCTGATTCGCATGGCCGTCGTCGCCGGATTTGCAGGCGTACTATTGGTCGGCAGCTATTGGGTATTGCAAGACAATGGCATTTTGACGGTGGGTGAATTGGTCTTATTTGCAATGCTCACCGAACGCCTGCTTTGGCCACTGACACGATTGGGAAGCACCCTTGATGATTACGAACGCGCGATGGCCAGCTGTCAGCGTATTTTTGGCATTATCGACACACCCTCTGCCATACAAGAGGTTTCCCACCCGGTCGATCATGATCCTCAAGGTCAAATCTCTCTTTCTCATGTTCATTTTGGATATACGCAAGAGACAAGTCTCATGCCTGTATTACATGACATCAGCGTCGATATTTCACCGGGGGAAATCATTGGCATTGCAGGCAAAACAGGCTGCGGGAAATCCACATTGGTCAAACTATTGATGCGGTTTTACGATATTCAATCCGGCCAAATCACCCTCGATGGACATCCCATCACAGCGCTCAACCTCACACGTCTGCGAAAAAGCATCGCACTGGTTAGCCAAGATATATACCTCTTTCATGGGAGCATCTTTGACAACATTGCCTATTCAAGACCAAACGCCTCCAGAGAGGAAGTTCTTGCCGCTGCCCAGCAAGCCGCGCTCCATGAGTTTGTACTCACACTGCAAAATGGCTATGACACTATCGTTGGTGAACGTGGCATTCGGCTATCAGGCGGCCAACGCCAACGACTCAGCATCGCCAGAGCCATACTCAAAAATGCGCCTATTATGATTTTTGACGAAGCGACAAGTGCAGTAGACACCGAAACAGAAAAGTTGATTCACGACAATTTAAACAGCATCATCAAAGGCAAAACCGCGATTCTGATTGCCCATCGGCTATCTACCATTCGACACGCGAATCGGATCTTGGTTCTCGACAAAGGTCGTATTGTGGAAACAGGAACACATGAGGCGCTACGTGAACAAAATGGCATTTATGCCGATTTATGGCGGATACAGGTAGGCGCTTAAGGTTATTTAGCCCACCTCTCCTGAGGGAGGTTAATACCGAAAACGGTAATAAAAGGTTTTGCCCAGCTCAATCAAAACCGTCTCTGCCATTTCCCCATGCTGCCACCACTCACGCTCATCTACGCCATCCGGGGCCGCATACACAAACAACTCTATCTCCGGCGGAAACACTTGTTTAAAGATATGATAAGCCCTGGCTGTATGAAACCGGGATGTCACGAGAATCACACGACGCGCACCCATCCGATGGAGTATAGGAAAAGAACCGGTTGCATTCGTATAGGTACTCACAGAGCGAGACTCCTGGACAATATTCCGAGAAGGCACGCCCAAAGACACCGCATAGTTCGTCATCACGTCCGCCATAGAGACTTCAAAAAAAGGGCCGCCCGTCATCAAAAGTTTTTTGGCCATCCCAGACTCATAGAGACGAACGCCTTCTCGAACACGCTCTCCTGTTCCACCAGACAGCACCACGATCACATCTGCATGTGTCGTTGGAATTTCGGTCACCAAACATCGATAGACGCCACGCATGGCAAAGGGAAACAAGAGAAAAGCAAGCCCTACAGAGACACACAAGACAGAGACATAGACCAACGTTTTGCGTGTCATCATGACGGTTAGCGTTTTCTCAACGCCGCAATTTTAGACTCACGTTCTTGGTATTTCGACTCCAAATACGCCTTCAAGGTCGTCATGTCGGACTGTATTTCTGAAACTTTGTCACGCAAATCCGTCACCTCACCCAAGCGATAACCAATATGCTTTTGGGCGAAAGACAACCCAACCACGGCATTGACACGAGATTCACCCGCTTTATCGGAAGAACCCCAGGCTTGCCCAATAATCTGATCTGGATTGACGACAGAGGAAGCAACAACCCCAACAGCTGTACCATCCTGACGCCCAGAAGGGATCAAATAATCCCCAGCACGCACAGGCCCAACAACCCGCACCAAGACCTGCCCCATAAAGGCCACCAAGCCAAAGCCGTCTTTGTTGTTTTCACCAGGAAAATTACCCGCAACAACAGGCGTCGAACTGATCACACGAATGCTACGCGCACCCACTGTGGATTTTGAAATCACCCCATTAACGACACCCACGACATCCCCAGGCATCAGGATATCAGCAGATAGTTTCGGCAAATATTCCGCATAATCCGCACCTGCCGACGCAAACTGAATACCACCCACGCCATCCGCCTCGATAGCACCCAACACCTCCGGCGCATAGCCAGGCACGGTTAATTGGGTTGTATCTTCATGAATAAAGGTCATGTAATTCGCATCTGTCCCTGGACCATAATTCACAAGTGCCAAGTTTTGATTACCCGATGAGGCGATCAAGACTGTATGAGAGGTAGGAACCCGTGGCGGTGCACCGGACAAAACACGCCCTACCACATGTAATCCCGCCGCCGGCGATGTCGTACCAATACCCACACCCGCATGTACAGGCAAATCCGTTAGCACTGTGTCATCCGAGGGATCCACATAGCCAAAGACAGACACCGTAAATCCTGTAGCCAAATAATCAGGAGCCCCCCATCTCTCCAATTGTTCAGCAGGATCGCCAACAGTAGGATAAGCATCAATAATCAATTTGGAACTAGGATTCGGAGAGGTTTCACTCGATTCTCCGATATTCAAACGGAGCTCAGAAGTCGAACTACTGACGTTGTAACGCCCCATAAAGTATTCATGGGTATTGTCATTATTGCCACCAGGCACATAAATACGTCCCCCCGAAAAGTGCGTCAAAGCACCCCAACCAGCTTCACCGAGAAAGGCACTATTGCTCGTCACACCCACACGGACATCGCCACTCACCACCAACGGTCTATCAATAGCCGCCAAATCCACATTTGAGCTCGTGAAACCCATACCCACATGGCCAACACCCACTTCAGACACCATCGATGAGGTTGCCGCATTCTGACCAGACAACAATTGCAGCATAGCCTCCGCGCCACTATCGCTTCGCACACTGAAAACAGCAGACGCTTTTCTGCGAGACTGAAAAACAATTTCTCGAACAGCTGTTTGCTCATCAGAAGATAGTGCATCATAAATGGTACCCGTGAGCGAGAGTGTCGTTCCGTTATAGACATTACGCGTCACCTCACCGACCAACCATCCTGCAGAGACCAATTCAGAAGCCAATGCAGCAGATTCCAATTCATCAATCCCCTGAATAGCGGTGAAAGCCAATGGCGTCAATTCATGATAGAGATCCAAAGAACCCCAGTAACTCACATCGATTTTATCCGCAGCACCACCTTCAGGGTTTAAGGTTTCTAACTTCAGGACATTCCCTGTCGCAAGCGCAGCACCATCCTTATTCATTGCATACACTTCCAAGGGAATACTGGCCGTAGAAATAGTCGACACACCTGAGACATTGCGATGTCCCACCAAGACAGTACCGCCCATAAACCCAGCGGCAGCTTTATAGCCATCTGAGTTCCCAGAAAATTCTTGCGTCCCCCAGGGACAGTTTTTGGGATGCGCACCAACAAGCCAGTCACTTTGGCACCCGTACCAGTGCCAATGCCACTGGCGCGGTGTATTCATCTGTATGCATATCACCGATGTCGGGCAATAAACTCCAAACTCCTAATGTTTGGGTAGAATAGGCAGACAACGTCATGCCCAACATGATGAATAGGCAACGTTGACTTAAATTCCGCAGGTGTTTTCATATCCTACGTTCAAAGACAAATAGCCCAGGTCTGTGCGGTTAGTGGTGACAGTACCGGCGTTCCAGTCCCCCAATGCGATCCATCCCTATGGTAACGTCTGTGCATGAAGATTCGCAGACGGTGATAGTGTGCCGATACCGACATTCAAATTGTCACCGTAACATGATGAGGACGCAAACTACCCACCCGAAATGGTGTTGGCTCAATAAGCAGCAATAGACAATGTCGCCTTCGGATCCGGATGTCGCAACCCCCATGCGGGTTTTCACAAAACCGCAACAGCTCTGTTTGATTCAAATCTTGAAAGACCAAGACATCCCCATCATCTTTGCCCCACATCAGAACACTATTGGACGAAACAGCCGATGACTCACGATATTTTCCCAAGAAAGCAAAATCGACAGATTGGCGCACCGTGTAGCCATGCAGGACCGGATAGGTTACTGGGAGAGAGGGGGTATCCAACCAGGCAGGACCAGACCAATCCGTATCCACACCAGCCATCACAGAGCCACTGACAGCCATTGCCATGTAATTTTCGGTAGGAGCCGCACGCCATATACCCAGTTTACCGGTTTGCCCCATCGCCATGGCCACACCATATTGGGATTGAACCCGAAGAGGGGCAGCCCCACCCTCGTATGTCACAGGAAATGTAGATTGATCCTCTGATGTAGCTGCAATATTAAATACCGCTCCGACAGGCGTAATCCCCATATCATAGCAAGTCGCTGTTGTCCGCTCACCATAAAAATACGTCGCACCACCAATTTCATAAGTACCACCCAACAAAAATCTATCCTCCCCAGGATCACAACCAGTATCCACAGGATCCGGAAGACGGCGCCATGTTACTGGCACCATAAACGTGTTCTGCATGACATTAAATGCCACATCCAAGATAGCCGTTGGGGCCGTATTCCCCAAACCAACGCGACCCGCACCCGTCATCACAAACGGATTCGAGGTTGCGGGATTGTCTATCCACATGGCATACCCGGTCGTTGCATCATGCACCACGTTCAGAGACGCCACAGCCTGGGTCGTCCCAATACCCACAGAGCCTGTTTGCAAGGCCGATAAAACAGAACTATTAGCCGCCGTTTGCACGGACAAGGCATTTGGCGTCGTCGCATGCACCAAAAAAGCTATCGTTTGGAGCTGAATATCCGAGCTAGCCACCCAGATACCCGCATTGCGGCTTGTCACGATAACCGTGTTGGCAGTAGCCGTCGTAGACACCAAGAAAGGACCTGCATTTCCCGTTGCCTTATTACCAACATGCAAGGTCGCATTGGGCATCGAATACGCCGTACTATTGTCATGGTCAAAGGTAAACACACCGACAGTTCCATCGGAGTCGCCATTATTATCTGCCAAAAAGACGGCTGAAGATTTAAACCCATCCACAGCAAAGT
Organism: bacterium; assembly: GCA_018402095.1. GTDB lineage: Bacteria > Margulisbacteria > Marinamargulisbacteria > SXXA01 > SXXA01 > M30B43. The sequence goes on along the minus strand of JAGYJO010000002.1, from coordinate 15,020 downwards.
CTTCATTCAGCGGCAAATTTGTAGAACTTTCGGACTTCAACTGGGTTAAATTAACCGATACCCCAACCGCCGTTTCTTGAAGATCGACACCACCCAATAAGGTTATTTTTTTTCCAATAAACTTAATAGACTGGGCTGTTGATCGATCGCCAAAAACCATACTCACCTCTTTGGCACTATAATCGGAGGTCAGCGCTGTCGTATTCAGGGATGCAATCACTTGCACGGCAACTTTTGAAGAGGCATTCATACTAGAAACAACGGCAATGTGATTACCACTCGTTGTGTTGGGTCTCAAAGACAAGGTCGTATTGGAGGTAATAATACCCAATGTAGAGCCACCCATAATATCGGTACCATACATGGCCATATTGCGCGTCGTCGTGGTCCCAGAGTACTTTTTGAAAAGATTTCCCAAATCTATGCGTCTATCCGCATATCTGTATGTAGGGATAGCCCCATCATGACCTGCAAGGTTATGAAACGCCAAACTGCTTCCCCAGACATTACCCGTACTGACTGCCGTACTCAAAATAGAACTCAGATACGCAGAAGACCCAACACTCAAATTTCCACTCACATTCATAGAGACGCCGGCTGCCAGCTGGATAGTCGGAACAACCAAATCAGCGGTAGCCGTCAAAGAGCCAAGATACAAAGAAGCTGCAACCAGAGGTGAAAGCTTTAGATCATTTCGAAATAGCGCGTTTGACGACACCCAAAAAGCCGGTGGCGTCACCCAATCTGACGGCGCCGCGGGAATAAACAACGCATTAAAAGTAGCCACATTGGCAATAACGCCATCACTGGTCCAGACACTATTATTGGACAAACTCTCAGCAAAGTTCAGCGTCACACCCGATGTTTGTGCGAACCGCAACGTATCCAAAACAACCACATCGACACCCGCAGTTGCCACCGTCATGTTCTCAAAAACAGCACCAGTATCCAACGCCAAACGATTAACCGTTGCAGACGTTGCATCAACTGAAACACGGGTAACATCAACAACGTTTCTCGCCATAATAGTACCGGCAACCTGTAAGTCTGAATTCGGCGCTGTGGTGCCAATACCCACACCACCACCCATCAAAATAGCGCCATAACGGGTCCCCGTCACACCACCTACAGAGGTATGAATACCCGTAACCAAGCCATTCGTTGTTGCCTGCAAAGATGTCAAATCTACTGACAACCCAACCGCAGAAACAGCACTACTATCCGTACCAAATTGACTACTACTATCTGTATCAAGACTAATTTCATATCCTGTAATAGGCCTATGCATATCTGCACCAACCTGTGTTGCTATAGACATAGATACAGACCGCTGAACATAATTGGACAGCAAATTCTGCGGAAGCGCAAAAAGCTTTTCCATCGTCAATGACGCATCCGGCGTCAGCGTCCCTATACCCATAAACCCATCACTGGTAATGATTATATTAGAAGTCACCTGCAACACAGTGGAAGACAGGTTATTGACCGTCAATTGATTGGCAGAGGCTGTACCGGCAACAGACCAATCGGCCAAATTAGGCGCCTGCCCCACACCAATACCCGTATCACCAGCCACCATGACTTGCGAAGAACCCGCCATCAAGCTAAAGGCTTCCGTATCGGAATAGCCAACAACAGATAGCGAGGCAGAAGGTACCGCGTGTCCAACAGACATATATCCACGCCCATCTGAGCCCAACCCCGTTCTTGTAGCCGTTTGTATTTGGATTGGGTTGGGGGTCGCCGCAACAATGTGCAAATCCGCACTAGGCAAGAAAGATACAGATAAATTTTCATCCGTATGGATACCAACGTTTCCACTGGTTTGAGAACCAGCACGAAAAATAGCAGCTATCTTTGTACCTACCACAGGCGCCGTATCCGGGTTTGCTAAAACGGTGTAGGCTTTCAACGAGTCATTCATATCGACAGAAAGACCTCCCACCGTTTCTCCACTAGCAAGATCTTGTTCGGGAGCTGCATCTTGCCCAGGCGTATGCCCCCGCATTTGAACAGAGACCCCTGTAAATAGAGACTCACTGGCCGTAATACGAGGCCCCATCCCCACAGAGACCCTAGATGCGGTAACCGTCCCCAGTCCAGTGGTCGTCCCATACCCGCTATACAAGCCAACAACCGCATTATCAGATGTAATCGTTGCATTCACGGTACCCACGCTCAAAACAGAGTAAGTAACACCGGCTGAGCTTGTGTCTCTATAGCGCAAGAACGGTGCATCGGAAATTACACCCGAGCTATTGTAACCAGCGACATTATTCGCAGAGCCCTGGCTAACACGGCTAATATTAATGGTTACAGAAGAGTTTGCAGAAGGACGAAATACCAGCGGGTCGGCTGGATCGGACGTGTCTTGTACAAACAACGCAACCCCAGACACATTGGCCGTCGGCCTCATATACAGAGACGCCATTTGAAAAGAACCCGATTGATTCACGCGATTTGCTGTAATTCCGAGAGACGAATTCAGCGACAAGGTACTGCCTGAAATAGACGATCCAATATTAAGGGTTGGCGATGTCAGACTATCAAAGGCCGCAGCACCATCAATGCCCAAAGCCGGATTGGAAGGAAAGTCAGCCGCTATTGCAGACACATAGTCAAAGACATCTAAATCAGCTGTATCATATCCAACAAAAACCTGATTGGCAGTTCCAAGCGTCGCATTCAAAGCCACGGTACGAAAAACATTCGTATCCTGAGTTTGTCCGCCTTCGATGTTTACCGTGGCAGAAGCCCCTATCCACAACTCATTCGTCACTTCCAAAGAAATCGCTGTCGGACTCTGAATATCAAAAGTAGTAACCGTGGCATCTTGCCCGCGCAACACATTGGTTGTCACCGATGCTAAAGTCCAATTGCCAGAAGCAATTAGGTTACGTGCAATCAAATCTCCAGAAATATCCAATGCAACCGTTGGCTCAGTGACACCAAACCCGACGTTTCCACCGAGAAAAACAGCCGCATATCGCCCCGCACCCGCCGTACCCGAGAGACCCATATCCGTATAAACACCCACAACAGGATTACCCGTGGACGCCTGTAAAGCTGTTAAGTTCAAATCCATACCCGTTGCAACCTTTGTCCCGTTTGCACCGGTAAATACAGCAGAAGAGCCTGAGTCTAAAGAGACAAGGACACCTGTAATATTCTGGGAAACAACATCATCAAGCGTCTGAGAAATATCCTGCATCAGAAAATTATCAGGAATCGCGTTGGCCTCCGTAAATTGTCGCGCCATTGTAAATTGCCCCAAAGGAACAGAAGTCCCAATCATGACTTCGCCCTGATCAGAAACAAAGAAGCCTTCATTTGTCGAATTAATCGACAGTGCATCCGATAAAACACCGCCCAAAACAGTCTGTGATGCAGAAACATCGCCAGCAACAGATAAAGCAACAGATGGCTGAGAGACCCCAATACCAACCCCGGTATCCGTCGCGACAAGGGCCGTACTACCCGATGAACCAAACAAAGACAAAGACGCGGCGGCATCACTTTGCGGCAACACAGACAGGCGTGCCGTCGTCAACGTAGTCCCTATACCGACATCTGTATTTGGAGAGACAAAAAGCGAATCTACGAGCGTGGCATTAACCGTCGTCTGAATCCACAAAGGAAAATGATTCGATTTTTTACTCAGTACATGCATGGCCGCACTAGGAATGAGATCAGATTCAAGCTCCGCACCGGACGCAATGCTCACGTTTCCACTCGCCTCACTGCCCACCAAAAAGGCCGCGGCGACAGCGCTACCAGACACAACAGTCCCATTTGGCAACGTCGTCTGTGTACGCAAATTCTCCGAAACGGCTACACGCAAACCAAAAAAACGGTCATCCTTATGAAAATAAAATGGGCCCTCCCCAACAACACCCATATCCAAAATAACATCCATCCCCAAAAAGCGTGCCGTTCCGGGTGTCGATCTGTCTTTAAATCCCAATTGTATTTTCTGAAGAGCAGCATCAAGCGTCCTGCTCTGTGACACATCTCCACGAACCAACACCCGACTACCTTCCGCATAGGTCATTTCATTCGTGGATGAGATACGCAAGACCCCGATGCTGTTTTCCGTTGCCCATTTGAGCATACCCAAACCAGCCATTGACCGCGTTGTATCAAAATATGGAAAAACATCCTGCGAGACAGATGCCGTAACGGTCAAATTCCCCACAATCGAATCACCTTCTTTTTCCACAACGTAAAAAAGCTGATCCGTCGCACTATCCACAAAAAGTTGACCATTAGCACTCGTAGCAACCGGGGAAGATGTCGGCACAAAGTCCAAAGAGGGAAGCCGCAAACGGTCCATTTCAGCAAAGGCGGTCACGTTCGTTGTAATAGAGAATGTGACGATAGAACCACGCATCGAGGCCACAGACAAAGACGCCGTCGGAAAACTCATCCCTGTAGCAGAAAAAGATCCATTGACGTGCAAAAGAGCCTCTGCGGCAGTGGTTCCAACACCAACGTTACCTGCATCTGTAATGCGAAAACGCTCCTGAGGATAGGCATCTTCACCTTGGGGATCTGTCACAAAAGCCAAAGCCGAAGAGGTCGTGGTATCCGACGTTTTGATAGCAAGAACCCCGGAGCCCAAATCACCCGAATCAGCAAAATCAGGCAGAAAAGCCAACCCCACCGCGTTACCAGAAGAAACCGCCGCCTGTAAAATGATAGGGTTCCATGTTCTGTAATCAGTCGGATCCATAACCGCAGCAGAAGACCCCACTGTATAGGGATCTGTTTTGACATGCATTTGTGACGCAGCAGGAACAGATGTCCCAATCCCGACTCTCCCAACACCCGTCACAACAAGCGCAGGATTGTTCACCGTCAACAGCGCGCTGGTCAGAGTCCCCCCTGTCAGCGTCCAACTACTAGGGCGAAACGCGCCATACACACGCAACGCATTTGTCGTATCTAAAGCCCCACCCACAGACAAATAATTCGTAGAAACCGTTTGTGGTGACGCAAGCCCTGAGACAACCAAACGGCTAGTGGTCACGGATTGATTAATAGAAACCGCGCCCTGAACCAACACATCTGTATTCACCACCAAGGATTGTTCAGGAATCGACAAGGTACCTAACAGTGTTAACGTATTTTGATTCAAAGTAGCGACCATGAGATCTAAAAACGAACCCGTCTCACCGACAACCATACTGTCTGCAAGGTTAAGCATACTAAAGGAAGCGACCTCTTGCTCTGTAAGAAAATTTGCAGCAGGGGCATTCGTCGCAAAAATAGTACCAACAACCTCAAGCGGATACTCTGGCGTCGTGGTACCAACACCTACATTTCCACCCAGAAAAATAGCCGCTTTACGATCTGCGTCCCGATTGGACGATACCAGAGAAGACACCCCAACAACCACACCACCCGTCGGAACATTCAACCCTGACAAATCCAATTTATAACCAGTCCCCACGACCTTTGTAACATTAAAAAGATCACCTAATTTGTTTGCATAGTTATTGCCAGAGACAGTAGAAAAAACAATCTCAGTACCTACCAATGGCTGATCCACCAAATTATCAGTGACCGTGACATCCACGACTTGAAAGGTAAAATCATCGCTAGGCAATGAATTAAACTGCTTCTCCAACTCCCACTGAGCTACAGGCGATGTCACACCCATACCCACGTACCCGGTAGTGCCAACAGTAAAGGATCCGCCAGCAGATAAATTCTTGACACTGACAGGGGCAATCATACCTATGGATTCAATACTCCCCACGATATCCAATGCCCGTGTTGGCAAAGTAGTCCCAAAACCAACCAATCCAGGCGCATCAATATAAATCGCATTGACCACGTTGATCGTACTAATCGACAAGCCATCGGCGATATTAAAGGTCTCTGCACGTAACGTACCGTAGACATCTAACGTCGCATTTGGCGTTCCACCAATACCGACAATGTTTGAAGCGCCCATAAACACAGCGGGGAAACGATAGCCTTCATCAGTAAATTCTTGCAAAGAGACCGCACTGACATCCACGTTCAACCCAATGGCTTTTGCTTTAGCCGAAAAACGTGTGTCAGCATTGTTATAAGGAAGGTTCTCCATGCGGATAAACATCCCTGTCAAAGGAATAGGATGAACGGGCAAAGGAACGGAGTAATCAACACCCTCTTCTGGCCATTGCTCAATCAGAAAGTCTATTTTAGTCGCATCATGACTTCTAGAATAGGCAAAGTCACCGTTGTGTGAAATGACACTTTTTGCAGTCACCATAACCGGTAATTCTAGAGAGCCCAAAGAGACATTGTTACTCACAGAAAAAGAGTCGGAATACTCGTGGAACTTACCGACAAGCGTATTGGCTGTCACCAACATGACCCCAGCCTCAGCATCGGCGGCAGAAGTCCAATAAACATTACTACGCGCCAACACCGAAAAAGACGGCACATCATCATCGGTACTCCACATACCGATGTACCCGCCACTACCTTCACCTCGGGTAAATACTTTGGAGATATTAATATTTGAAGCGCCTGTACCAGGGTTCAGTACAAGGTCATCCGCCACCACCAATAACGCCGCCTCAACACTGTTGACATCATCTCTGAAGTTCAATTGATACGCGTAATAATCCCCATCTATAATAAAGTTCGTCATCAAAATAGAGGGCAACCCTGATGTCGCAACAATATTAAGGGTCCCAGCAACATCCAATGCATATTGAGGTTCTGTGAGGCCAATCCCCACAAAACTTTCTATGGGCGGAATCGCGTTGGCGTCAAAAACGGTATCATAGAAGATATCTGTTGTGGTGCCAGACTTATTCACTTCCAGCCAATCTATAATCACATTGTTGACCAAAAACTTGCTCGCATTGACACTTTGCACGGCCAAATTGGTCGTTGTGTTTAAATTTGCAGTCCCTATCGTTGTCGTTTTAGAAAAAATCGTATTGCCACCAACACTCAATGCGGAGGTGAGAGGACGGGTTATCGCAATCCCGATACGATTATCCAACACAGCCAAAGGAGACCCAGTACCAAGACTGCTTGCCCCACCAGAGCCAATACGAAACACATCTGATTCCGGATACGGAACCCCCATCGTATAAATATCTGTTGCGTCCAAATCAAAGGTAATTACAGGACTAAAAGTCCCGCCAGACAAACTCTGAAGACTGCTTCTATTGGAAATCTCCAAAACACTGTTCGGAGACGTTGTCCCAATACCAACATAACCAGACCCCTCCAAACGCCCGGAAGCATCCATATTGGCAGATGGAAAATAAATATTCGGCGTCGTAGCACGAAAGGCCCAGACAATAGTGGATGCCGTAGCGGACAAAGTTTGACCATCTGGAAAACTAAACGACTCAGCAACAATCGCACCAGCCGAATCCAAATAACCAGATATTTCGGAAGCAGACACGACCTCTCCGTTAGCAAGTAAATCAGGAAACTTCCCGACCCCCACATTTCCAGAAGCAACCACAACAAAAGAAGGCGATGTGGCAGGATTTTCTGTCCCAACAGTCAGAAACAACGCCTCGCCCAAAGACGTCCCCTGCACCAAGAAATAAGCATTCCCAGTAGCATTCACCCAAACCGGATCCATAATAGCCAAGGTATTCACCGAAGGCGTACGCGTATTAATTCCAAGCCCACCAAGCGGGGTATATACAAAAGACTGAGACGATTTACCCTTCATATCCAATACGAAACGCTGGGAATGTAGCGCCAAAACAGCTCTAATTTCAGACTCTAAATTCGCATAGGCAAATCCAGGCGAAAAAGAAAGTACTGCCGATGAATCAAAATCAGAAAGCATTTCCCCAGAACTTGTGAGATACCCACTCGTCTTCAACTCCGTCACAATAGACTGCGCAGATCCCCAATCTGTCGCATCAGGCAACAAGCCCAAAAAATGAACCGCCCCTACAGGCTGAGGATGAACAGACAACGCAATATTCTTCGTAGAAAATTGAATAGAAATACCTGTCTGAGAGGTATTCACCCCCACACCACCAGACGAACGAATCAAAAATTGATTCTCTGTAACACTCGCAAACGAACCGACGGCATTATCAGCCCAGACAAAAGAACCATGCGTATTGGCCGCAGCACCCCGACCCATCGCAACAGAGAAGTCCCCAGCAGCTTGATTCCCCAAACCACCAAGAGCCATCGCATAGGCCCCCCCAACAGAATGACCAGACCCACCTATCGCATGAGAGAAATTACCACTCACCAAATGGTCTCGGCCAAACGCTGTGGTCAAAATACCCAGAGACTCATCATCCCACTGTGAACCGGCATATACACTGGTCCCACTCAAAGAACCAACACGAAAGATCCCCTTCGATGGATGATATACCATACGGGTACCAGCGCCTGTAACAGACACCGTTGAGGTAATGGCACTCACACCAGGATTAATAGCTTCAAACAACCCGGTTAAAATCAAACCTGTATTTCCACTAACATGCAAATTAGCCTTGGGCTCAGACAAGCCAATACCAAAGCGATCATCAAACGCAACAAACAATGGCGATGCGCTACCCAAAGAAGTACCTTCCTCAACACGAAAAACCCCATCATCTTGCGCGTTAATACCCAATGTATACCGCTGCTGACCTGTCGTTCCATAACCAGCCGTGAAGGTCACCGAGGGATTTTGTGTCGCCTCGCCAGGGTCATGATTAGGTGCCGCAATCTCAAAAAGAGAGGACGGGTCAGGACGACCAATCCCAACATTGCCATTCAGGTAATACAAATCATTATCCCCATTACGCAGCCAGTACGTGCCGCTAGACAAAGTCAAACGAAGCGGAACCCCATCAATCAGCAAGTCCTGAGCGTTCATCGTGCCCGCGACCTCGAGATTATCGCCAATAGCCGTCGTACCAATCCCCACCCCACCAGTTGGCACAATTTGTATCAAGGGATCATTAAAAAAAGATGTCACCAAAAAGACAGGATTGGTGGAAAGCGACCGCGCCGCCACGTGCATCCTGGCTGTAGGCGAAACCCCAATACCAAACCCAACACCGTCCTGATGGATCAAGTCCGCCACATAATCCAAATTCGGCCGTGTCACAAGACCACGCCAAGTGGCCACACGATCCGCACGACCAGACCCAGAAATCCCCGTCAAAGAACGCCAAGCCTGGGTAGGCACACCATCCTCAAGGGTTTCATAATACCCCTGGAAATCTTTAATATCATCAACGGCAGCCCACCGAATAGCACCGGTATTTGCAGAGGACGTTGTGTCCAATCGGATAGCACCGTTAACATCCAAGGACTCTTTCGGAATTGAGCGCCCAATAGCAACAGCATGGTCAACAATATACAAATTATAGGTAGGGTTGACGGTTTGGGTCCAATAGTTGGAAGCCGTAATAGGATTCCCATTTTTACTTAAAGACGTTGCATTCACCGTCGCCGCAACATGAAGCGCAAACAAAGAATTGGGAAATGCAGTACGAATACCAACCGGTTTTTTAGCCGTATAAATATTACTTGTATTGATACTACTCTCTCGCCAGGACAATGTCTCAGAAAGCGGCTGACCGTTTAGATACATCCCCCCAAAATTGGCCACACCAGCAACATCCAAAGCATACGCAGGAGAAAACAACCCCACACCAACGCGCGCCCCCCGAACAACCACGCTATTCTCACCAAACACAAGCCCCGAACTCACAGAAAAAGTCGAAACAAAATTCCCAGACACCGTCGAAGCAAGACCCGACAAACCAACCTCCGCAACACGCGCATGAATCGCGTAAGGCAGCGAAGAAATAGAAAAGGTAGCTGACTGCGAGGGCAAATCCAACCTCAAGACAACATTCGGAGAAGACAGAATGGCGGGCATCAAGACATTTCTAGAGCCCAAAACAAAAGAAAAAGTCCCATGATTAAAAGTAAGCAAACCCGCACTCTCTGTGTAAATAACAGACCCTTCACTCAGTAAGCTTGCTGTAGCCACAAAAGATTCTGGCGCATCTTGGCCTAAATAACGCCCCAATGTTTTAGAGAAAAAAACATCTTCGACGGTAAATCGAATAGGCGTCTCCTGCCATGCCTGCAAAACTGTCGCTGGATTTGTGGATTTATCCACAACAAAAATAGAAGCGTCTGCCGTTTGTGCGTGAAGAGAGTGGGACAAAAAGACACAGAAAACGGCACTGAAAAGCAGCTTAAAAAAGAACGCTGAATTTAAATACCGACGCTTATCCATACATATCCTCTAAAAAGCAAACCCCATAGACAAGTAGTGCTTACCATTAAACTCGGGGTGATCACTCTGTTCAAGGGCATAGTCCGCCGAGATCGAACCCAGTGTCAAGCCAACACCCAGCGTCACCCCACCCTTGACCTCTTTTAAAACCAAGAACTCTTTATACCCACCAGAAATCGTAATATAAGGTAAAAAGTAAGGGGTATACACAGCAGCAAAACTATTGGCCATCTTCTTGCTACCGCCCACAATTTTCACTTGGCCATACACCTGCAGGTCTGGCATCAATCGATACCTCGCCCCATAAGCAGTCTGCAAAGACAGCGTTTCACTAGACCCATTCGAATACTTTACCTTGAGCCCCGAGGCGACATTTCGCAACACAATGGACGCCCCGAAAACAGGTGTGTCGTAAAGCATACCCGCATCCACATTCATACCAGAGCCTGTATAGGTATGAATTTTCGTAAAATAATAACTACCACTCAATCCAAAATGAAGATGCTCAGACTGAGAAAACCCATAGCTAAATTTCATAACCCCGTTGAGATAATCAAAATATTCACCTGTCTCAAGAAAAAGAGGGTTCTCAGGATCCGCGCTAATATCTTGCGTGGTCACAGGAATCCCACTCACTTCTGTTAACATAATCCCAGCACCAAACACTCCGTACGGCGTCTGAATCGTACCTGCAACGTTTTTATATTCAACTTCCTGCATCAATTGCGAATAAAAAAAGTTCAAATGCCGCTGAGCAGGAACAATCATCATTCCCGCCGGATTATCAAAAATAGTACTTGATAACCCAGAAAACCCTTCGATATTCGCCATACGAATCATACGCGCAGAAGAACCTAGGTTTGTTCCTTGAAAAAACTCAGCCTGAGCGAACAAAGAAGAGCACCCCATACAGACACCCACAAAAAACAGAAATAACCCTTTCATGGGATCACCGCAACCTTTCCTTTAGCCAAAACGTTACCATCATGAATAATGAGGTAAAAATAAACCCCCGCAGACAGAAAATACCCAGAAAACGTCTCTAAATTGAGCGTCAGCTTATTGTAACCAGACTTACCACCATTGGTTCCAGAAGGAAAAATGGTCTTAAATATCCGATTGGCCATCATGTCATACATTTGCAATTCAATGTCCATATTTTTTGATAATTGATATCCCAACTTCGCATTTTCAAGTTGCCTAGCCGGATTGGGATAAAACAAAGCCTTCCCAATAACCTCGGCAGGGATCTCTGCATCCGCGGCTGTCTCTTGACTGACAATCACAGCAGCTTCAGAGGTCGAAACAGGCCCTGTATCAAAGGATTTATACCCCAAACTCAAGACCTGCAAACCCGACACAGTACCCAAACTATCGCCATTGAGATTGGTTCCCCCATTAATAGGCTTGAACGCATCTGGAACATCTTTCCCGAAATGTAACACCCGGTTCAAGGAAAAAGAACGCACCTCAATGGTACTCGCCTGCAGAGAGCCTCCGAACAGGAAAAAAACGCACCAAAAAAAAACCGCCAAAAACAATTTTGAATTTGACAGAGAAAAGGCGCGGCCATTTTTCTTAGATTTAATTACAAAAACCTTGTGCATCATGACTACCCATATCGGGCGGCAGTGGGCAAAACTTGCATACGAGTAATTCAGGCAACCACTTTGTGCTAGGACCTCAAAAACACAAGCGTCACCATCAAGCGAAAAAGAGGCCTTTTCTTGACACCATTTCAAGCTCACGGTACGGTAATTAGCTATGACAACAGCAGACGCACACTTCATTCGCCCACTCAAGAACCTAGAAGTTCAAGTAACCTTTCAAAAAACGCGATTCAAGGCTATTTGCTCAGCGTTTCCCGAATGCAAGGGATTTGGAAAGAGCGAAGATGAGGCAGTAGACAAACTATGCAAATCTATCTCAAAATTCATTAGCAATATCGCAGGAACGCTCGTCGAGAATGTTATTCGAGAAGCGGTTAATCCAACAGATGAAAGCAATGCCTTGCCAGAGGATCGCCCTACACCAAAAACACACAAGCACACAAAACAACCGCAATTGAGCTATCCGAAAGATAAAATGAGCATTCGCATTCCAGAAGATCAAGATATCCACAACCTTATCGAACGTCTTCAAGGATCAGTAGACTATGACATCCCAGCACATTCCGAGATCGAAGGCTTTTACATGGGCTTCCCACTGAGTCTCAACTAACACTATGTCACTACCCACACTAGAAGAAATCAGACACAGCGCCTCGCATGTTTTGGCCCAAGCCTTATTACAGCTATTCCCAGACGCCAAATTGGGAATAGGCCCTGTCATTGATGAAGGGTTTTATTACGATTTTGATCTTCCAAGAAGCTTAACAACAGATGACTTGGTCGATATTGAGTCCAGAATGAAAACCATTTTGGCAGAATCGCAATCCTTCAAAACCTATACACTGCCAAAAGAAGAAGCGATTCTTTTTTTCGAAAAACGTGAACAACCCTACAAACTAGAACTGATCCGAGATCTTGATGTCCCTGACTACACATTCTACGAAAACGGTCCCTTCATCGACCTTTGCAGAGGCCCCCACGTCAACAACACCTCTGAAATCCCCGCAATTAAGCTCATGAAAATTTCTGGCGCTTATTGGCGTGGCGATGAAAAAAGACCCATGCTACAGCGCATTTACGGCACAGCGTTTCATTCCCAAGCAGAACTAGACGCACACCTGGTACGTCTCGAAGAAGCACAAAAACGGGATCACAGAATCATTGGAAAAGCTTTGGATCTTTTTAGCTTTCAGGAAGATATTGGACCAGGGCTTGTCCTTTGGCATCCAAAGGGCGCCATGATTCGGTCAATTATCGAAGACCACTGGCGACAAGAACACTACAAGGCCAATTATGACCTCCTCTACTCACCCCATGTTGGCCGTGCCACATTGTGGGAAACCAGTGGACACACTTCTTTTTACAAAGAAAACATGTATGCCGAGATGAGTGTTGATGACAACAGCTACTTCATCAAACCCATGAACTGCCCTTTTCATATCAAAGTGTACGAATCCCAACACAGATCCTATAGAGACCTCCCCTTACGGTATGCTGAATTGGGTACCGTCTATCGCTATGAGCGATCCGGGGTACTTCATGGACTCATGCGTGTCCGTGGATTCACCCAAGATGATGCCCATATCATCTGCACGCCAGAACAAGTCCGAGAGGAAATTCTCGACGTTCTTACCTTATGTAGTCAAATACTGGATACATTTGGATTTCAGAAAAAACACGTTTACCTATCCACACGCCCCAAAGAGAAGTACGTTGGGGACTTGGATTTATGGTCATCGGCGGAGTCTGCCCTTGAAGACGCTATCAAAGCCATGGGCTGGGACTACAGCGTCGACGACGGTGGTGGTGCCTTTTATGGCCCTAAAATTGACATGAAAATCGAAGATGCTATTGGCCGTTTGTGGCAGTGTTCTACCATTCAATTTGACTTCAATCTGCCGGAACGATTTGACATGACCTATGTCGGATCAGATGGACAAAAACACCGCCCCATCATGATTCACAGAGCACTTTTTGGCTCATTGGAGCGTTTTTTTGGTATTCTCGTCGAACATTACGAAGGTAAGTTTCCTGTCTGGCTAGCCCCTGTACAAATCAAATTACTCAATCTCTCTTCCGAAACTATCGACTACACCAACACTCTGGTCAAAACACTTCGACAAGCAGGTATCCGCGTCCAAGCCGATATGTCTGACGAAAAACTAGGTTACAAAATTCGTCTGGCCACCACGGAAAAAGTGCCCTTTATTGGTGTCATTGGCAAAAAAGAGGCCGCGGACAATACCGTCAGCCTACGTACCCGTGGCAGCAAAGAAAGCCCGCTGATCAGTGCCACAGACTTGGTCCAACACATTTTAGACGCAGCCAAACAACGCTAATCCGTGCGGGAATCCATAAGCATAGTCGAACGATTCTCGACCCCCAACATCCAAATTGTCAGTGACATTGACTTCACCATCTCACGACCACAAGACACGCAATCTCCTTTCTTTGCAAAATGTCTCACCTCAGATGCGAAACAATGCCCTATCGCACAACAGTCCGGCGATTTCCCATGTCATCACGGAAGGTGCACCCCTACCAGCGACCATGATTTCCATCTCTCCATGAGCTGTCCCCTGAGAGACGCTTTTTCCGAAGAATTTTACACGTGGTTGGCCACTTTGGATTTCAAAAATGACCACCCTATCGCACACAGTCTAGACTTCATTCAAAAGCATCCAACACCGCCCATATTCCTCACAAACAGAGATGAAAAGTGTCGGCCTGGTACCGTTTCTTTTTTCCAAAAACATGCGATTACGCATAAAGCTTTACATATGAGACCCCATGGCGATTACCGCCCATTGTGGGATTTCAAGATAGAAACAATGGCCATGTTACGACAATCGCATAGCCATATTTTATGGATTGACGACCAGAAACCACCCACTTCTTTTGAAAACGTTTCATGGCTACACCCAGACAGCTTTCTCACTATTTAAAAAAAAACATACCCCCTTCCTAGACGGGGGGTGCAGGGTGAGTCGGCTTTGCGACGTAACCGTAGTCCCGCCGACCGCAAGGAGGAAAAGGGTCTCGCCGAAGAGGCGTGATCCGTCAGGGATGTAGGCTGCCCGGCTGGGTCTACCTAAAGGCAGATCCATGAAGGGCGAAGCCCCCGAAAAAACATTATTTCGCTCAGCTCCGCTGAGCGAAATATAGAGATTTCAAAGGGC
>JAGYJO010000199.1 GCA_018402095.1 bacterium | reverse complement strand
CACCCACGCTCGACCCGATCCCAACAGACATCATGATGACACTCTTGGAGGATATCAGAGACTCATCTATTCCATTTCTCGTAGACATTCGTGATTGGACCCGACTACCGACGTCTTTTCAGGAAGAGATAAACCGCCACCACGTGGTGTGGTAAACACCGCTAAGTAATGCGCCCGTTTTAGTTAAAAACAAACACCACTTTCCCATCTTTGAGCGCCAGTACCGCATCAAAAGGTTTCCCAGCCTTGGACATAAAACCGCTGATTTTTTCTGTTTTTCCGGTCTCCAAGAGCGCCTTCACTGCAGCCTGATCAAGCGCTTTGCTCGCCACACTTTTCCAGATAGTAAACGTGCACTGTTTTTCACGCCAATTACTACACCCAAACGCCTTGCTGTTTTCGACGATGTCTCCTTGGCAAAGAGGACATTTCCAACCCTCTTCCGACTCAGTTGTCGGCAAAAGCGAGGTCGGCTTCAAGGCCCCCACAATTTCCCGAGCAAAGTCTTGCACTTCCTTCATATATTCTTCACGAGGATAGGCTTTAGATCTCATGAGGGTCAATTTCCGCTCCCATTCGCCCGTCATTTCAGGGGATAGCAACGATGGGTTCTGAATACAATCAATCAAGTACAACCCTTTTTCAGTAGGAATCAGGCGGTTTTTTTGTTTGGTAATGTAGTCTACTTTGACCAAGCGCTCCAAAATCTGAGCCCGTGTCGCCGGTGTTCCCAGGCCACAATCTTTCATGGCTTCACGAAGGTCCTCATCTTCGATTTGCTTCCCGGCCGTTTCCATTGCTGCCAGAATAGACGCTTCATTGTGCAACGACGGTGCTTTTGTTTTTTTGGTTTGCAACTCTGGATCCAGATGCCCGATCACATCCCCCTCAGCCACGTTGGGCAACAAACCTTCCGCATCGGCCTTGTCTTCGTCTTTGTCCGCCGCATCTTTGAGATACACCTGCCGCCAACCCGGCGTCGTCATAATGACCCCATTGGATCGAAAACGGTCTTCTCCAAACTGGGAGAGAATTTCGGTGGTATCTTTTTCACAATCTGGCAAAAACACAGCGATAAAGCGTTTCAATACCAAATCCATAATCATGCGTTCTTCACGGTTGAGTTGGTCTAGTCGAATAGGATTTTCTGTAGGAATCAACGCATGGTGATCCGTCACTTTGGCATCATCAAACACCCGCTTTGGATAAGTCGGAGTGCCAATAGAAGCTACCCATTCACCATAGGGTGCAATTTTTTCGAGCGTCGACAAGAGTTGGGGAATTTGGGGTTTCAAATCCTGAGACAAATAGCGCGATGAGGTTCTCGGATAGGTCAGTATCTTGTGTTTTTCATAGAGTGCCTGGGCCAATTCCAGTGTTTTTTCAGCTGAAAATTTAAACTTACGATTGGCTTCTTTTTGCAACTCTGTCAGGTCATAGAGTAAGGGTGGGCTTTCTTTTTTTTGTTTTTGGATCAAACTCAAAATATGACCACGTTCAACACTGGCCACACGATCACAGACAGCCTGCGCTTCTTTTTTGTCCAACAGTCGGGATTCACCAGCGGCAGTGAGCCAACGTCCCTCAAAGCCCCCATTGTCATGCAAAATAGGCAGTGCAATTTCATAAAACGTTTCTGATTTAAAATCCCGATTGGCGATATAACGATCCACTATCATCTTGAGAACCGGCGTCTGCACACGGCCCACACTCATAATACCTTGGTTGTTTTGGCTAAAACGAAGGGTGTAGGCACGGGTAGCATTGATACCAATAAGCCAATCCGCTTCTGAACGTGAACGGGCTGAATCATAGAGGGGTTCGTACTCTTCACCAGACTTGAGTTTGTCAAAGCCACCACGAATAGCAGCATCTGTTTGCGACGAGATCCACAACCGTTTAATCGGTTTATCGCAACCAGAAAGCACATAAATATAGCGAAAAATCAGCTCACCTTCACGCCCAGCATCCGTCGCACAAATGATTTCTGTGGTGGCCTCTGCATTGAATAGTTGTTTGATAATGTTCAGTTGTTTTTGCGCCCCATTGTCTTGGGAAGGCTCGATTTGAAAGGATTCTGGAATAATAGGCAACTGGGGGAAAAACCATTTTTTGAAAGACGGATCATAGCGATCTGGATCCACCAATCGTACCAAATGACCAAAAGCCCATGTCACCGCATAGGTATCATTGATAAAGTAGCCATCTTTTTTTTCGGTTAGTTTCAATACCCGGGCAATATCTTTTGCAACGCTGGGTTTTTCAGTGAGAATGATTTTCATGGGAGGGTTAGTGTACCCCAAAAAGGGGTAATTGGGGAATTGGTGGTGTTGTAAAACATCCAAATCTTAATCATTTTTTTATCTCCGGTCATCGGCTAAAATACAGATCATGAATCCATCTAAAAAAGTAATTACAAAGCTACACACACTACAACCAGAAGTACAACAACGATTCCACGCCAGAATCGACGGAATATTCGGGTCCTATGCCAAAGGCACAGAAACAGTGAACAGTGATTTGGATTTACTGGTAACGTTTTTACCCAAAGCCACGCTATTTGATTTTGCTGAGCTTGGAGATTTTTTATCAACTCAATTGGGAATCACTGTAGACGTAGTCTCACGCAACGCGATACGAAAAAAGTATCGGCAATCCAT
>JAGYJO010000198.1 GCA_018402095.1 bacterium | reverse complement strand
TTCTTTACCTTTTATTTTTGTAAAGAAATCCCCTTCACGATAAACCAACTGACCATTTACAAAGGTCGCTATCGGCAATCCATGCAAACGATAATCTTCAAAAGCACTCCAACCAGCTTTGCTCAAAATCTGATCCCGCTTAACGATTTTTTTCGCATTCATGTCTACCAAAATCAAATCAGCATCATAACCTTCTTCGATACGGCCTTTTTTCTCGATACCAAACGCTGCCGCAGGATGGGTAGACATCCAACGAACCACATCTACTAGGCTACACTTGTTTTGATTGACCAATGTCAACATCAGTGGCAATGAGTGCTCGATACAAGGCATGCCTGAATGGGCTTTTGGATATCCCAAGGCTTTTTCTTCGATCGTGTGTGGGGCATGGTCTGTGGCAATGCTGCCGATAGTGCCAGCCTTCAATGCACGCCACAAGGCTTGGCCATGTCGGGCTTCACGAATCGGTGGGTTAATTTGCCCCATCGTTCCCCATTTGTCATATACAGATGGCGCACTCAGTAACAAATGCTGCGGTGTCACTTCAGTGGTGATCAAACCTTCTGTTTCAAGACGCGACAAGTACTCAGCTTCTTCTTGTGTCGTCAAATGACAAATATGCAAGCGACGCATATACTTTTGAGCCAAAGAAACCGCCAATTTCGTTGAGGCTAAGGCCGCTTCCGGTGTTCGAATCAAGGGGTGATCCGACACATCACGAGAGCCCTCAAACTTTAGCTGATTTCGGGCGATAATAGATTCATCTTCAGCATGAACAGCAATCAAACGCGACCCTGTGGCAAAAAAACGCTCCAAAATTTGAGGGTCTTTAATCATCAAGTCCCCAGTCGACGATCCCATGAAGATTTTAATACCCGGAATATTTTCACAGGCCAAGCATTCGTCTAGGTTGTCTTCTGTCGCACCAATATAAAAATTATAATTCACCAATGACTTTTGACTCGCCAAGCGTTTTTTAGCTGCAATAAGATCTCGGGTGGTAGTGGATGGCTTTGTATTTGGCATGTCAAAAAAGGTGGTAATACCACCAGCCGCCGCCGCTCTGGAGCCACTTTCCAAGTCTTCTTTGTGCGTCAAGCCAGGATCGCGGAAGTGAACATGGGTATCGATACACCCGGGAAGAAGCAACAGTCCGCTATCTTCGACAATCAACTCGGCATCTTCTGGCAGATCCCAACCAATCGTTTTTATCTTCCCATTTTTCACCAAAACATCGGCCTGACGTAGACCCAAAGCTGTCACCAAGGACATGTCACGAAATAATATAGATTCAATCATCACTTATCCTTTATTTGAAATAGATACCGAGAAACTTCATTTGCTGCACGCGCCGTAGCGCCACCAGACCCCAAGCGTTCTCGAAGCTTGGCATAGCCGACCTGTATTGTGGCGTGTGCTGCGCTGTTTGTTAAGAGGTTTTCTGCAGCAGCAAAGAGAGACGATGCCGTTGCGTCGTCTTGTAGAAACTCAGGAACCACCCTTTCCTTTAACATGAGATTGGGCAAAGAGAAGTGCCCCATCGCCTTTATTTTTTTACCAACCACCCATTTTGCCAGCTGATACGAGAGGGGGTGAAACCGATAAACACTCACCATAGGAATACCCGCCAAGGCCAATTCCAAGGTCATTGTGCCAGACGTAGCAAATGCAAAATGACATGTTTCCAGCAAAGACAAGGGAACCCCGGACACAAAACAACAGTTACGAATACCCGCATGGTCCGCCAGTTGTTTTAATTTTTCTGCATACCTTGGATGCGAGACAGAAACAGTCACACAAACACGTATCTCGCGTTTTGCAAAAGACGCTTGCAACTGCTTTGCCGCGGCCAATAACACAGGCGCAACATGCCGCATTTCTTGAGGACGAGATCCTGGAAAAATCGCTATTTCCAAAGGCATTTCAGGCAATCCCTCATGGCGACTCAATCCAGGCAAAAGATCTAACAACGGATGTCCAATGTAAATGGGGTCCGCACCCAATTGCTGATAATACGACTGTTCTTCTTCAAAAATAGTTAACAATCGCTGATTCAAAGCCAAATAAGCTATTGCGTCAGACGCTTTTCCCCACTGCCAAAATTGCGGTCCGATATAATAAATAACAGGAATCCCCAATGATTTTGCAGCACGACACACAGCCAAGTTAAACCCCTGAAAATCAATAGGAATAATCAGATCCGGCTTTACCATCTGTAAGTATGCTTTGATCGCACGGTAAGTACGCCAAAAACGAAACAAATATTTGAGAGGCTCTATAAAGCCAATCGTACTCATATCTGTGACATCCCAGCGAATATCTACCCCTACCGACCGCATCGCATCACCACCCATGCCCACAAAAGACGGTGCCACCACGCCTTTTTTCAAAAAGTCATCTGTAATAGCCGCAACCAAAGCCGCACCATAACGATCTCCAGAAATCTCACCAGCGCTCAAAAAAACACGCGTCATATTTGAGCACCTTCTATTTCGAGAACCATCCAGACAAACATACCTGACGACCAAGCAAAAAACTCTTCGCTACGATAAAACAAGCGTTTTACAGGAACCCCTTGGTCATACACTTCGTAAACCCCATTGTAAGCAACAATTTTTTGAGACAAAGCTTTAAGCTGTGCCACAGCCTCTGTTTTGTAGCCATTA
>JAGYJO010000197.1 GCA_018402095.1 bacterium | reverse complement strand
ATACGCAGTATAGAGACGCGATCATGACGATGAAAACCCATGTTGACCCGAACCTATCCCCGTTTAATGCGGCGTTTTCTGGGTTTTTGATGATGAGTTTGTAGAAAAAGCGGCACCCCGAAAAAACTTCTTTCTCGGCTTTACCAAGCAAGAATGCTGGATTTCAGATGGATATCCCTTTAGATTGTCCTTTTGCCAGATACAGATCGCAAAAGCTGTCAATCATAAATTGAAGACATGCACTATAATTTGTTACAATGGATTAGATTAAGAACATGTTGCGCTATTCACATCTAGACGTCGATGTTTAACTCCAAAATTTAGGAGCTCCATGAATTTCTCATATTTATATAGGTTAGCTGCAGTTTCTAGCAGAGGAATCATAACCTCTCTTCATTCTGCATTTCAGCGTCTTGAATTGGACGAATCAGAAATAGCGCGGTATCAGACCTCTATCCTTGATGCTTTTGGACCTATTCAAAGTATAGAATTAAAAAAGGGGTTTCTAGATCAACTGACCCAGTTTCTCGATGCCCAGACGGCTGCACAGAAACCAATAAAAGTGACCCTGAAAATCCTGGATATTTTTACCTCTAATATTTTGAATCTACTGCAAGACAAAGAGTTGCCAGAGCGTATTAAACACTTGGTCATCCAAAAAATGCCTGATAGCACCCAAATATTGGAAAAGATGTATCGTCGTTCCCCAGCCACGTTATTGCAAGATATGAGTAGGAAAAATACGTTCGGACTTTACCAGAAAGCTTGCCATGTACTAAAGCAAGCTTTAATAGAATACAAAGAACCTTCTGGTGTCACTTTTTCTGGTAGAGACCTCAAATTGTTTGCCTGGTGTAGAGAAGAATTAGAGGCAACGGCAAACCCCTTAATTGGCGTTCTTCTGGAAGATCCGAAAGTTGCCGCGCACAAGGGTGACATTGAGCCTCAGTTTACCGCCCTGTTCGATACGCTCAATAGACTCATCTTCCACATTGGGGCCAGCGATGATATCGCAGACACCATCCAAGTTGCATTTCTTACCCGTGTTTTTGCAGATATCCCATTTGCTGACGATGCAAAAATTGCGCAGCACAAATCAGATGTGGCTGCTCATCGGAATGGTGTTTTTTCTGAGTATTTTGAGGTTACTGTTGCTATTTGGCAGGATGGGGTACAGCAACTAGAACGATTGTTTGGCCAAGACTATTTCCAAACAGAGGTAAACCCAAAATTTCTCGAAATATGTCAAAAAGTTGCCACATCCCTCACCTATTCACAGTATATGAATCAATCACCTCATGACCCTGCTATTACGCAGGAAACGATCTCAGATAAATTGGCACCCAACATTATGGTGGAGTGCTTTCGATATCTTGAACTAAAACTCACCCAAAAAATAGCAAAAGAATATGATGTCGAATTGCCTGATGAAGATGATCTTGCGATATTGGACCGGATAATACTCCAATCCGAAAAAAATGCAACCTCTTCCAATACAGCCGCAACTGCGCCACGAGAACTCAGAGAAAGTGATTTGTCTAGTGCGTTTCCATTTGCAATGAATGACAAATACAACCGCTTTTTAGAAGAAAAGGGTCTTGATTTTGTTACTGAATTTGAAAAATTTCTTACGGAATCTGGATATAAAAATCACTTTTTTCAACACTATTATGACGGTTCGCCTCCACCTGGCTTTGATTATTTGTCTCTTTTGATAGTGCGTCGAGGAGCTTTAAGACAAGTAGTAGATCAACTTGCTCTGATGAAATCGGGAGGGATTAACGTCCCAGATTCAGATTATGCTAGGGATTCTTTGGCGGTTGAAACATTGTCATGTGTTCAATATTCAGCAGATGAAAACTTATTCAAAGGCAGTATCCTAGCAAAACTCAAACGGCATATAGAGCTTATTGATGCGTTCTCTGAAAAGCTGATGATTGAAACCGGTCTTCAGGAAGAATTTTTTGATGGGTGGTTACGTGAAATTGAAACCATGAGACAAGAAGCCGGAAATATTCAAAATCCGGCGCTGCGTGACCATACACTTGTGTATATTGGATCTTGGGAAACATTTCTTAGTATGTACCTGACGTTCAAAAGGAGCTTCGACGGTACCATTTAAGACTTATAAACTAAAAGAGGGTAGAAAATGAGATTTGGACAACTGGTTTTTGAATTTATTTTCTCACAAAAAGGAGATAACCAACCGCTTCTGGCGAGAAAAAATGACCTGGCATTACGCATTGCCATTATCTTCATTATCCTTGCCGTGCCGTATGTCGTCATTTTTCGGTATCTGCATATGGGAGAGATCGAGGCTATGGTCATGGCTACCATAGGCTTTTTATCGTTATCTATCGTTTTCAATAGACTCAAAGCCTATTCCATCAGCAAGGCACTGCTGGTCATTGGTCCCACCCTGACATTTTTTGGGACTGCCAATATTTTGGGGCCTGAGGCTGGCGCTCAATTTTTGTTGTTTACATTGGTCGCGCTTCCGCTACTGCTTTTCGACATTACTCAAATTCTGTGGATATTGCTGTGTATGATGGTGCCTGTCTCCGCTCATATTGCGCTAGAATTAGGGCACTATGACTGGATTTCTCATGGTGCCTATCTTGATCCCAAAACACTTCTTTATATCAGGTGCTTTGTCATTGTGACCACCTTTCTACTACTTGTG
>JAGYJO010000196.1 GCA_018402095.1 bacterium | reverse complement strand
TCGGATTTATCAGTGGCTATAAATTCCCAAAAGATGTTTTGCCCAGTGGGGATATTTTAGATGAGCCCGCTTTTCACGAAAATATAGACCAAGTCACCACCCCTGCATCAGCCGATTCTTTTTAAGAATATGACAAAACACACTGCGCTCAATCTATTGGCCGCCTTAGGCATCACGCTCGTGATTATGTTTGGACTCTATCTTAGTAGTCACCTCTATTTCACGGCAGAATCCAGCACAGAAATCATCGCCAATGAGGCCATAACAGTCCCGGAAGAAAAAGAAGAGCCCCTGAAAAAAGACGAATCATCACCCAAGCTCGAAGTGACGCATATTCCGACGCCAGAGGCTGTTAGAGCCATTTATATGAGTAGCTGGGTAGCATCCCAACATGATTGGCGTCGAAAGCTGGCCCAATTTGTCAAAGATAGTGACTTAAATAGCCTTATTATCGATGTCAAAGATTCCTCAGGCGTCATCGCGTTCAAGACCGGGGATCCTGTACTCGCAGCCATAGGTGGCGAACAGCCCCGTGTCCCCGACATGGCCGCTTTTATCAAAGAGTTACATGAGATGGGTATCTATGTCATAGCACGGATCTCTGTTTTTCAAGATCCTATTTACGCACAAAAACATCCAGAACAAGCGGTACAAACGAGCCAAGGCGCCGTATGGACCGACAGAAATGGTCTACACTTTATAGATCCTGCAGCGACAGCATACTGGGATTATGTTATTCGATTGTCCAAAGCTTCTATTGCCATTGGATTTGATGAGATCAATTTTGATTATATGAGATACCCAACCGACGGTAACATGAAAGATATTCGATATCCCATCTCTGGAGAAGAATTGGCATCATTGGCCGTTTCATTAAAAGAAAGCAGACCCACAGGTTCCATATTGCCAACGCCAAAACAAGTGGTTATGACACGTTTTTTCAAAACACTTTCAGCCGAATTACGCCCGCTCAAAATACCGTTGTCCGTTGATTTTTTCGGGATGACAATGACTGCAAAAGATGATGTCACAATAGGGCAGGTATTGGAATCCAGTCTGCCTTATTTCGACTATATTTGTCCGATGGTCTATCCCTCTCATTACCCCAAGAACTTCAATGGTTACACCAATCCAGCAAACCACCCCTATGAGGTCATTCATTTGGTCATGACCGCCGGTGTGGCGCGTGTCAAAGCCGCTGGCTATAGCCCAAGTGTTTTGCGTCCTTGGTTGCAAGATTTCAACATGGGTGCCACTTACGACACCGCTAAAGTACGGGCCCAAATACAAGGAACCCATGATGCAGGCTTAAACAGTTGGCTCATTTGGGATCCAAGAAACAAATACACCAGAGATGCGTATACGGGATGGGACGAGTTACCACACGAAAAAAAAAGCATCCCTAAAGAAAGTATCCTCAGTGGGAACCCTGAAGCATGAGCCCATTAGATAGAGGATCAAGATCTGGCTCTCAGAAAAAAAAATCCGCATTTTACAAACATGATCGGTTCAAAGGCATAGGCCTATTTGTTGTCGGTCTATTGGGCTTTGCTTTGGTGGCTTATTTTCTCAAAGGGGCCTTGATTCCACTTATTTTGGCGTGGGTATTTGCGTACTTGCTCACACCCACCATCGATTGGTTGGTCACAAAAGGCTTCAAAGAAAAAAATGCACTGTGGGTCGTTTATCTGGGTACATTGTCTATTTTGGGCCTCATTTTTCTGGTTCTGGTGCCACGACTTGTATTTGAGGGTGTATTGTTCGTTCAGCACCTTCCCGTCGTTTTGAAAGAAGCGCTTGAGCAAATCGAAATATTTATATTGAGCCTACATATCCCAGGGTTGCAAGAAACCCACCTACGACAATTGCTGCAAAAACAAATAGAATCGGTCTCTTTCACCACCATTACAGGTCTATCAGGGATTATGAATGCAATGGGCAGCCAAATATTGGGCGTCGCCGTATCTATCGCAAACTACACCTTATTTCCTATTTTCTTCTACTACATGTTGTTGCATTTCAAACGCTTAAAACTGTTTTTCCTCTCCTGGATTCCAGGAAGATGGCAATCAAAAACACTCCAAATTCTTGCTGTTGGGGACCACGTTTTTAGTGGTTACGTCCGTGGGCAAGTCACCGTATCCGCCATTCTCGCGATTCTTTATGCGATTGGACTGTCTCTCGCCGGTCTCAAGTATGGCGCTATCATTGGTATTACCACCGGACTACTCAACATTGTGCCTTACTTTGGATTTGGGATAGGACTCTTAGCTGGTGGGTTAATCGCTTTGTTTTCGGGCTCCGGGTTACTTCATTTACTCCTCGTGTTACTTGTTTTCATACTCATACAAACCATAGAGAGCTTTTTTCTAACACCTCGAATTGTCGGTCATAATGTTGGTTTAGACCCATTCCTTGCCATTTTAGCATTGATTATTGGCGGGAATTTTTTAGGGATTTTCGGCATGCTCATAGCCGTCCCCTTGGCAGCTATTTTGAAAGTTGGCTATGATACATGGATGAAACAGAAAAAACCATGACACCAGAAGAACGCGCTAACGCACGATTAGAAGAGGGAAAAGCTTTTCTGGCCAGCGCAAACTACAAGGACGCTAAACAAAAATTCCAAGAATCCGTAGACAGCTTACCATGTGCAGAGAGCTTAACGCTTTTGGCCTGGATGATCAGTATGGAAG
>JAGYJO010000195.1 GCA_018402095.1 bacterium | reverse complement strand
TGTGGGGTGGCGATTGCCCACGACATTTTTGCGGTGGATTGGTGCGCAAACGGAAGTTTTTAGGGCCTTTTTATTGGGGTTAGGCTCGGCCTTTTTACCTTGTGGGTGGCTCTGGACCTTTGTGCTGTCTGCGGCTGTTAGTGGGTCTGTCGGCTATGGGATGGTGCGTATGGTGGTGTTTTGGGTAGGAACGGTTCCTGCTTTGGTGCTGTTGCAGTGGCTATGGTCCAAAGTTGGTGGACGAGGGCCAGTGTTGCCGAGGGCGGTACATGCGACGGCGTTGATTTTGTTGGGGCTGATGACCTTGGCGATGAAGGTGGATCCTGTGATTCATGGGAAATTAGGTTCGGGTGACACTGTGCCGATGTGTCATCCTTTCTAGCTCCTGAGCTAAACCAGACACCGACTAAAGAGAGAATTCCTCTCTTTTTAGGTATTCATCCTTTCTGTTTCTTTTGCTCTAACAAAATGCTCTTCTCTTGACTCTTGCTCTTTTGCGTCCATAATTATAGGGAATGTGCAGTCTCGAAACAGAGGAAACTATAACCAGTCGTGTGTACTCTCCTGAATGGCTGAAATCACAGGGGCTAGTTTTTAATGGCAAGACGTTGCCTTATAACCCTAACCTTTTTGAGCGGGCCAAAGAGCTACGAAAAAAGCCTACAAAAGAAGAGAATCATTTATGGTACGATTTTCTGTCCACACACGCTCAGAAATTCACCCGTCAAAAAGTGATAGGCCATTACATCATAGATTTTTATTGCGCATCTCATGGCTTGGTTATTGAGGTAGATGGTAGTCACCATTACACAGACAACGGGCTTGCCTATGATGCTATCCGAACCGACTATCTGGAACAATTTGATATTAGTGTGCTGCGCTTCACCAATGAGCAAATAAGAACTATATTTACACATGTATGCACAAAAATTGATCAACTACTCGACGTATCTCCTCATACTGGGCGAGCTATAGGCCCCCCCAGTCTGCTATCGCAGCCAGCCTCTTTGGTAAAGGGGCCTTTTCCGAAGCCTCCCTTCACAAGGGGGGTGTCACGCAGTGACGGGGGGTGATTTAAGAACCAAACAACCCCAACACAATCTTCACGACATCACGCACCGCAATCTCAGGCCGCAATGCGGTATCCGAAATGCCCGACACCACGCGGGAAATGTCATGATCGACACGGCCTTTTTGGGCCCATTGATCGCCAGGGGAAACGGTGATGTAGGCCGAAAAATTGTGATGCCCTGAGCCGGGGCGCTCGCCGATAATGTGGATGATACCTTTTGGGGCTGTATCGTCGGGATTGCCGAATAATAGCTCCCCACATGCATACCCGGCGCGTACCCGACCATGCGTGATGACAATGGTATCTTGGGACACGGTGACCCCTGTGGTTTGTAGCGCCTGCACGAGCGGATTGAGGAATGCGTCTAAATGTCCGTCGTCCATGATGGCTTTGGCGTTGAGCCCGTCCGAGACGATGATCTGGATATCGGGACGCTTTTGCCAGTGTTCTCGGATTTGGGTGAGTGTGTTGATGGCATCTTCGCCAAGCGCTTCCCCAGATTCAGGATGGTAAATATAATCGGTTCTATCTTGAGATTGGGTGGCAATAGGCTTTGCGGCAGGGATAGTGGTGACAAAACGCTGGGGCATGTCGCTCCACAAACTGACTTTGGCATCTTCGTAAAGCGACCGCACCTGTGCTGCAAGTGTGGGGTTGAGATTCCACGTCTGGTCTCCAAAGCCTTCTGCAACAGAGACGCCGCGGGATCGGATGCGGGCTAGGCAAGCATGACCTTCGGTGTAAATCTCGTCGTGGCTACGGGTATCGTTTTTTGCTTTGCAATACTGATAATAGACCCAAATGGGATCTCCAAAATGGGTGCTGGGTTTGTTGTCGTCGCCGATGATTTCTATTTTTTTGAAAAAGTCCCACATGGCATCGTTTACC
The DNA here is from genome assembly GCA_018402095.1 of bacterium. Lineage (GTDB taxonomy): Bacteria > Margulisbacteria > Marinamargulisbacteria > SXXA01 > SXXA01 > M30B43. The sequence goes on along the minus strand of JAGYJO010000195.1, from coordinate 743 downwards.
TTGTAGCCAAATTGGTCTCTGATCCGAACATGGTCTTGGAATGCGGTCGTGAGGTAGCTCAACATCGGGTCATTTTTGGTGGGGAGTGACATCAGATAGGCGGGGTTGGCCGGCATGATCTCTGTGATGCACCAGTCTAGGTCATCTAGGCTAATATCCATATGCAATGTCGAGCAAATATCCAGTCCCAAGGTGAGTCCATGGAGTTTGCCCATGGCGATGTCTTCGAGGCAGCAACGCACCAGTTGCGCGCGAGAGCGAAAGACTTCGGGGCCGATAAATCCGGCGACATTGTTCACAAACACCCAAGGGGCATCTTGAGGGGACTTTCCGTTGTTCATCTCGGTTCTGAGGGCACGGAGAAAACCGTATTTCCGGGCTTCGTGGACGACCATATCAACACCTTCGCCGTGTCCGTTGGTAGCGTCGGCACCTTGTCCCGTTTCTGCATAGAGACCGTATTTCCCCGTGCGTTGTCGGGCATAAGTCATCATTTTGTCGATACTGATATCGAATGTTTGGTTGGCATTGACCGTACCTGCCAAGCTTTGGAACCAGATACCTGTGCTGCCAGGATGCATCGCCTCCGCTTTGGCTTGGATATCGATATGAGAGAGGACGCAGTTGGGTATTGTGTCTTGTAGCCCAAAGGTACAGATGATGTGGTATAGCGCGCGTTCGATCGCAGAGACGGAGTCTGGGTCGCTAGACACGGGGTTGGTGCCCAAGACCACATCGCCGAC
>JAGYJO010000194.1 GCA_018402095.1 bacterium | reverse complement strand
ACGGATCTCATCGAGGACGGGTTGTAAGGTGATGCCGGTTTTGAGGATTTTCAAATACCGGCTACTGCTATAGCCACCCCTATTTCGTGCCCGAAACGCAATGACATTTTGCCCTTCGTACATCCGCATGGGTGCCAGCTCAAAATGCCCGTAATCATTCAACGGATTTAACCGCTTCCACCCAGAAAAATTCTCACTGTATTCCAACACCGTCTCAGGGTGTCTCGGCGTGAAGTCCATCAAACTCCCACGCAAGACGATCTCATCACCAGTGAGCGTCAACGCCGCTGTTTTTTGAGGATATTTGGTATCAGCGTGGGCAATAGCAACCGCTTCATTCGCCTGTGTATCACTGATATCAAATGTACTCACCCGTTGGTAAAACCGCTTCTCGACGCTCCCGTCCTTGAGCTCAGAAAACCCCGCAATCACTTCATTCACCGTAGGTGATCCCCGCACCACCGCATAGCTCGGCCACAGCATCTTCGCTCCCGCCCAATTCGCCTCTGGTCGTATTCCCCGCAAAACAGTATCAGGCTTCCCAGCCTCAGAGATCACCACCACACGGCCTTCGGTCGGCGTCGCTTGATCAAAGGCAAATTTTTCTTTCGCCGTGGCACTGTCTACCAGCTGATAGGCCCCATCGATGATGATTTCGGGGGTCTCGTAGAGGGATTTGTCCATATCTTGCCAATGGCCCTCTGACACGGCATGGTCCATGACCGACAGGTGCTTTGCCAGTTCCGTATAGGGGTTCGAAAATCGATTATCCCCACCCAAAACTGTAGAATAGGCACGTTGATATACCCGCCATAAATAGTATTCATACACAGCAGCCCTCATCCAGCCTTTAACTTCACTCGGTATAGATCCGCCAGAGAATACTTCCGCAGCAATAATCGCACTATCCAAACCAAAAGAAACAAGAAATGCATCCTCTAAATCATTCGCTAAATTCAAAGGGTTGGATCTAAAATAGGCTTTTGCAGAATTCTTTTCCAATTCAGCAACGCCTTCGCCACGCAAACTAGCGTCTGTCACAACAATGTCTCCTTGATTGGTAAATACGCCACCAAGATTACTCGCCATCAAACTATAAAATTTCTGATTCCAATTAAATTTCCAAAATTCTGGACTCGCAAAGGTCATGGTCATATAAGGGTTTTTCAGAGGTTGATATCCTCCCAATTCAGAAATTTCTATTTTAGGAATGAGTCCGGGCGTGTTTTTTATAGCATCTTTATTAGCTGCCGATTCATCTAACTCATTCATACCAACCCGTGGTATCGCCTCTGAGAGACTATCTATCATTTCCAACGCCAACCCGGCCCTCGTCATAAGGCCATTTGGCGCGATTCCACCATTCGAATTCACCATTCTATATTTAGGCTGCCACTTTCTTTTGTTTTCATCATAATCCCCTGGCAATTTATGAAGAGCAGAATCTAGCATTAGTTTCCGCAGTACTTCCTCTGTCCCTCCAGGCCCTACGTGATACAAATCCCCAACACTGGGAGAAAATGCATTTACAGCACCAACATCTAACTTAGGACCAAGTACAATGGGGTTGAGGTGCGGGCTAAGCGTATTTACGACGTGTACAAAACCTTTTAAATAAGATTGAGCTGGAAATAAATTATCGTTTTTGACCAACTCGCTTAATGACTTAAATCGTTCCACTACATTTAGAGGTGCAAAAACAACATTCACACCATTATTAAGAGCAGAGAAAGCCTTATCTTTAGCACTATTTACAGCATCGCCAACCAACGACCAAAAATCTTTTCCCGGAACCTCAATTTTCTTTTTCCCACCCAAAAGTTGCTGGACAATAAAAACAGCACTGTCTTGACTCAAATTGGATATTTTCACTATCAATTCTGCACGCGTACATTTTTGCTCGCCAGCAAGTAACGGAACATCTTTCCCTACGACAAAATACACTATTGGCTCCATAAGCCACCTCACCAAAGGCTGGGTTGCCGATTGGGTCAGAAACTTTTCATCCATAGCAACAACAGCCAACAACGTATTGACTTGCAATTCCAATACCTGTTTGCTCGAAATCCCATCAATCGCAATGGCGTCTAAGGCTTTTATATTCAACAATGTCTGCAAAGACCGCAAAGCACGAATCATCAAAAAGGTTTCTATCTCCCCCCCTCTTAAAACAGGATTGATAAACACCACTTTTTCTACAGGATAGTCATAAAACCCCAAAGGATTTGCTTCATATTTTTTCAGCAATGTCTCGGGAAGGCGATCCGGCATTTCATCCGAAATTCGTTGGAAAATGTTACTCTCAGACAAAAGGTTTCCACTCTGAATGTAGCCCCGAACAGCAAAATTTCCCTGGCTATGTGCCATGAAAATTAATTTCGGGGGGAGCAGGGCATCAGGAACGTCGGTTACAAACCTCCAAATACGACCCTCTTCTGTAGGGTTTATTTTTGGATCATTAAACAACATCTGTTTATATTCAGACTTGGTCTGTTCCAACCATGTCTGTGTCCCCACGATCCCTGTATTCCCCACAATTTCTTTTCCTGTGGAGGATTTCATCTGAAGATTATTGTTTTGAGCGGAGGGATCCCCTGCTCGACTGCGAAAGCCACGGGCACCCAGCTCCAGCATGTTTTCACCGTGATACCCACTTTTTGAGCTAAAGCTATAGGCAAACAGTTGCTTTTCACTCAACTTCAGATCTTTATTGAGATAATGAAACCATTGATCAGACGACCCTTTGAGAAG
>JAGYJO010000193.1 GCA_018402095.1 bacterium | reverse complement strand
AGTTGTTTTCTCCGAAGTGCACCGTTATAGCGCTCTTTTTCTTCTGCTGATGGGGGCGTTCCAGGGACATAGACAGGAGCTACATAATCTTGGGGGCGATAATATCGATAGTTGTAGGGTGTTGGTCGTCTATAAAAATGAGTGGGTGTTGTTGGATATCTGTAGCTTTGTTCGATACGAATCACCGTATCTTCTTTGGGTTGGGTTTCTTTCCACTGCTCGTGGTAACTTTTGAGTTGGGACTCTGCGCTGGATAATGCTTTTTCAATACGTTCTAACTGGTCTTCTAAATATTGTACACGGCGTAACTCTTGCGCGAATTCCTGATCGTTGCGAATACGTTCGATTTGAACAGCGCGTTTGATGTCCGTGTCGTTTAGATCCGGGTAGTCAGTCTGTCCAATACGTAGTTTGGCGGGCATTTTTTGGATGGTAAGCGGTAACTGCCAGCCATTTTTGTTTTGTAATAACGCGCGAATTTCGGTGTTGCTATTTTCAACAGTCGCAAGTGTTCCTTCTGCGAGAGTTTCTTTTGTGCGTGGGTGGATGATGAGCCCTTTTTGTCCAATAATAGCCTGGTCCAAGACATCGAATAGAGGGACGTATTCGTTGGCGCTGTTACTCTCATAAAAGGCATTGATACGTTCTTCAACTTTGCTTTTGTTTTCTTTTATTTTTTGGACTTCGATTGTCAGGTCATTGATTTGGGATAAGAGCAAATTGGCATATTCTTCGCTGTTTTCTTTTTGTGCTTTTTTCGCAGACTCTGCTGCAGACAATAGTCCGAAGCTAAAACTGATCATTTGTTGGTCAAAATTTTGGGATTGATTGAAGATAATGGGACTGGCGAATGTTTGGGTATATTCGATCCCAATATAGAAACTTGGGGTTATGGCCATTTTGATGCCGCCCAAGAGATGACTGCCGAATCGTGTGCCAGACACCAGGTTGTGATAGGTTTGGTCATGCATATTGTAAAAATAAGCCCCAAAGCCGCCTCCGATATAGGGTTGGATGGTCGCATTTTCGTTGCCTATATGATAGATCAGGCTTGCCGTTAGCGGTGTGACATCTAACTGTGTATCTGTGCCGATATCTTTGCTGTTATGGCTCATACTGCTGTAATGGCCCAAATTACCACGAATCTCAAACCCGTTTGTTTTGTCGCGCGCACCAAGATGGCCTTGGATATAAAAATTACGGCCAAAAGACTCTCTCATTTTGCTGTCTTGAGGATCTAAGCTGCCGAGGGATAGTCCAAGATCAATATACGGATTTGCGTAAAGTGTGTGGGTGAGAATGAGTAAGGTGCTGACGATGATGGCGCGTTTCATGGATGACTCCTTCAAAAGATCTAATCAAATAGACTCTTGTAATACCGAAAAAGGTGCAGCTCTATTTAGACTGCGTGTCACTATCTAGCCCTAGGGGGATCAAAAGAGTGCCAGCCCTTTAAAAAATTCCCGCTTGGGACTGTTGCAAAATGCGCCATGCGGCGTCAGTACTCGCCAAAAAAATCCTCATTTACGCTCAGTAAACTCCGGTTTTTTTGGCTCGAGATCCTTGCTTGACACATTTTGCAACAGTCCCATTATACTCACACAAGAACGAATGCAACACGCCCGATATCGAAGCGCCTCAGGATCTAAACCCTGTATATCGCTCCCTGTCACGTGGAACCAATCATGCATCGTCTTACCCCCCTTAATCTTCAACTTTCCAGTCCCCAAGCCTCGCAAGAAACACCGTATCCAAGTCCCGGGACCCAGAAGAGAGCCCGTATTTCTTCATCGTCTCATGATAGAGATATCGGAATCCCCCAATAGCGGTAATATCGCCTGTCATCAGGTCCGACACCCGGCCAGATCTCTGCGTCATCGTATTCGTCGTGGATTCAGTACATGCCAAATAATGGGCAAAATCCAACTGCAATTCTTGTAATAAGGTATTCCCTTCGCGGTCTTCTTTAATAGCGCTTACCCCCTTGGTTCTGGAATAGTCGGCGGCAAAGGGAAGCGCTATCACCAATGTTTTTGACTTGTCTATCTGACGCTGCCAAGACTCCAATTGATCTTGAAATAACCCCAGTGACGGTTTGGGTGTTCTCAGATTGTGATCTTGGATGTCAGCGCGAAGGTATCCTTGCAATACCGCAAAGTCACCACGCAGCCTATTTATGTTTGCTTGGGTGTATGGTTTGAAGAGATTGTCCATTAATGAACGATGCTCCGGTTTATTGAGGACACGGTTCAACTCAGGAAATGGGGTATGAAACTGAGAGGTCTCTTGCCGATAATACCCACTTTTTTTGAGCCACGTAATACTTTCTTTCAACGATTTGGCCATAGCTGAAAAAGAGACGTCCTCCGGAGCGATGAAATCCTTAACTCTCGAAAGAGAACCGAATAACTTCAAAAAAGCTCCATAATGTCCTTTTCCAGGGAAATGTTTCATACAAGAAAGTACACCTCCTTCTTCAAGGTTTTGAATAAAATGTTTTCCTAAATTCGCTACACGTGCAGCATCACCGCCAAATGAACGATGTTGAAGTAACGGTTTATTTGGAAATCCATTGACATCTAAAACAGGCCCTAAACACAAGTGAATACCTAATTCGTTTAACTCATTTGTAATTGCTTTAAAAATCAAACTCGTCTCTTCCGGCAAGTTTGCAGCCCCTAATGTCAAAGCGAAGGGATACCTCTTTTGAGACCAAATACGTTGTGCAATTCCAAACTCCGCATCCATTGCT
>JAGYJO010000192.1 GCA_018402095.1 bacterium | reverse complement strand
ATGGGACGACAAATACACTTGCTCCGCCCTTTGAATCCCGGCGCCTGCGGCTAAATCATCCGAAATGCCCAGATTTTTTTTGGTATTGATAATACATGTCTCATCGATCTCGACGACATAGAGTTGCTTCGCGCCTTCCCACAGTGTCCGCGTCATAATCCCGGCCCCACAGCCCACCTCGACGACCGTTTCAGTCGCAGTCGGCGCCGTCAACGCCATGATTTTCCTGAGAATGTTCGGATCAACGAGAAAATTTTGTCCGAGCTTGGCACCCATTAGTCAATCCTCCACTGTAAGGCCACATCAAGGGCTTCCGCAAAAGAGCTGTGATCCGCTTTTCCCTGATAGGCCAAGCCGAATGCTGTCCCATGATCCGGTGACGTCCGTACAAAAGGCAACCCAATTGTGACATTCACAGCGCTATCAAAGGCCAACATTTTGACCGGAATCAACCCTTGGTCATGATACATCGCCACCACGACATCAAAGTCACCTTTGTAAGCATAATGAAAAAGCGTATCTGCAGGAAAAGGTCCTTCCACCGGTAGGCCCTCTGCACGGAGTTTGTCTAGGGTTGGACCAATGATGTCTCCTTCTTCGTTGCCAAAGAGGCCATTTTCGCCGGCATGCGGATTGAGCCCTGCTACAGCGATGCGTATCGGGGTTTCTTTGAGTGATATGTCGCGGTGATAGTTCGCCAATAGCAAAGCATGGCCGCAAGCCCGACGTAGGGCCTCAGGCGTGATACGCCTACTGACCTCGGATAAGGCACAGTGCACCGTCGTCAAAACAACACGTAAAGGTGCGCTATAGAACCCCATCGAAACGTCAGCCTGCGCCAACGATGCCAACAGGGTCGTATGGTCGGTAAGCGGCGCACCTGCCATGCGCATAGACTCTTTACAAATAGGTGCGGTCACGATGCCATCGAGATGGCCGGCCAAGCAGGCTTCTGCGGCCAAACGAATGGCCTCGTAGGCATGACGACCGTTGTCTGGGGAGATTTTACCGACATGGAAAGGGGTATCCCCGGTGGATACCCAGCAAAGCGACTTTTTCTTTCCAGGCTCCGCCTGGAAAGAAAAAGTAGAAGGTATTTCAAAGGGCTCCGCCCTTTGAACCCTAGCGCCTGCGGCGTTCTGGATCAAAGCGGGATCCAAAGGGCGAAGCCCTTTGGATTCTTCTTCAGCCTTTTGGCGTAGCCAAAAATGAACATCAAAACACGCTGAGAGCTCGGGTAAGGGGCAGCCAATACCGCCGGGGACCAAACACCACCGGCACAACATCTGCGGTGGATTCGGCAAGCGCTTTGAGTGCCACTTCGGGACCTATTCCGCCAGGATCCCCTAGGGTGATCCCCAAAAATCGTTTAAATGACAACAACCGTCTCCACACCCTTTATCGCTCTCAGTTGACCGGTCAGTAGCTTGATGGCCAAAGGACTGCCTTTGAGACTCACTTCCAATCGGTGTGGATGATCCAATGAAAAATGGGTCTGCATCACCCGTATCGGATGAATCGCCAATACTTTATGAACATCTTCCACCGATGTTGTCTGGATATAAAAAGTACGCAGCACAGGCTGCGGAAAATAGGCCCCAACCCAATTGGACGCACACAAAACAAGTACGGTCACCAAGGTCAACACAATAGCCGCACCAAAATAGCCTGCACCTACAAGCGTCCCGATTGCAGCTGCAATCCACAAGGTTGCAGCCGTTGTTAATCCCTGTATATTTCCCTTGGATTGCAAAACAGCACCGGCACCGATAAACCCAATACCCGTCACAATTTGGGCGGCAATACGGGTGGGATCTCCCATAGGAAACGCATCTGCAAGGTGAAAAGACAGATAGCTAAAGGCATAGGCACCGATACTGATAAACGCATGTGTTTTGATACCCGCAGGTTTGTCTCGCAACTCACGTTCCAAACCAATCACGATAGACAACACCAAAGCAAGCACAGCACCAATGGTAAAAATGAGCAATGGCAACATGGGTTTTTTATATCACGATTAGGGGATAACGCCCAGTACTATGGATCACAACCGATGAATCCAACTCTCCATACCCGTCAACATCATATCTATCGCAATAGATCCGATCAGCAAGGCTGAGATACGACCGGCCAAGTCAAAATAGCGCTGTACCAACGGGGTGAAACGGCGACGGGCATGATCAATAACGTATTTCAGCACAATGAGAGACCCCAAGGCCAAAAAGACAGACACCCACACACTCAAAACACCGAGTAAAGGGGACTGGGTACTCCCTGCCAACACACTGGCACTCACCGTACCAGGTCCTATCATAAAAGGCATCGCAATCGCACCCGCCAAATGTTCCGCATTCCCCCGCAACTGGGCCAATGCCATGCTTCCTTTGGAAAAATACCCCAAAGAGATCACAAAAAAAACAGCGCCACCAAACAAGAGGAAAGACTCAAATCGAATCTGTAAAATATCGGTAAAAATTTTGTCCCCCAAAATGGCAAAACAAGAAAATACAAGGGAACTAATGCAGCCTGCTCTCAGCAATACCTTGCTAAACGCCACAGCATCCAAATCTTCCAATACCGGCTGCAAATACACACTCATTAGAAAAGGATTAAGCAAAATATAAAGGACCATGACGGCCTTCCAGAAAACTGGCTCTAAAAAGACAGAAAACATGAAAACTCCTATCTCAGACGCTGCGGGTGTCGATTGGCAATAAAATCAGGGCGCGGGGCTTGCCCAGAAAGCGGCGCTTGTAG
>JAGYJO010000191.1 GCA_018402095.1 bacterium | reverse complement strand
AGCTATGAAACATCTACCCGCGCAGTGGATGGCACCAATGACTGGTTTCGCGTCGCCCATATCGCAGATGGGAATAGCACCACCGCAAGGTTCAGTATCAATGGCCATCATGGCGATAACCACTGGGATGTCAGTGTCCAACTGTTGGCAGGTGTCAATTCACTCTCCAGCTGCTGGAATGCTGTTGATTCAGACCATATTCCCCAAGGATTTAGACTAGCAACCAATCCCGATGGGCGGATTTTTCTAGAGATCCAAGGAACCGCGGGTACCGGTGCCCAGGTCGTGAGTCTGACCGGTGTTGGTTCGGGATTCAACCCTGTCGCCCTCCAAAAAGCCACCGACAGCACAGCGCTACGCACCTACGATTTCACTACAATTGGGTCCCTCAAAGGCGGTTGTCTCTCCGATCAAAAATCAGATGGCGCCGGACATGTCACAATGGTAGATGGCGTCCCTGTGATGACGGTGAAGGCGGATAAGGTCGGGATTGGGAGCAGTGAACCAGATGCCCCACTCACAATCAGCCACGAAGCGACAGATATCGGCAGCGGTTTCCATTCCACCCTCAATATCAATCAAGAATCCGCACAAGCCGCTTACGATGATGCAAAAAAAATAACCGTTATCTCGGCCTATGGCGGCAGCTCCAAAACCTACACGGGAGGCATTCACTTTTCGAGACGCGCCATGACACAGCAAGGACATTCAGGCTCAGGCATACGTGGCATCAGCGAATCCTCAGATCTCTACGCCAACGCATTGGAACTCTACACGTCTGAAAGCGGCTCTAGAAATACAGCCCGCGTACATATCACAGGCACAGGTGATGTCGGGGTTGGAACCATCACTCCCGGGGCCAAATTCCACATCGAAGGCCAAGACGCCAACGGTCTCATTTTGCGAATCAATTCGGGAACAAACTACCAAGGCCTCAACTTCCTCGGCACCGCCACCCTAGGCAACGGCGTCATCGAAATCACGCCGGTCACCACACCCGGCTCTGGCACCTCAAACCAATACACTTATTTCAAAAACAAGATCGCGACAGGATCCACCATGCATCACGTCATCATCGACGGGAACCTGGGAGTCGGCACCACCGCGCCCGGCGCCAAACTAGACGTCAGCGCCGGCGCAGGTATCATCCGCGCCTCCAGCACCAACACAGGCGCCCAATCCCAACTCGTCCTCATCAACACCGCCGACGGCCTCTATGCCGCGATACTCTCCGATGGCAGCGACCTGGCCTTTAGCCCACAGGGAAGTGAGAAGATGCGGGTGACGGCGGATGGAAATGTGGGGATTGGGACGACGACGCCCGACTCCCCACTACAAGTCAAAGAACACTATTACGATTACCCCATCCCTCAAATCTCAGGCGGCAGCTCCAATCAGGACCAAATCATTCTCTTTGCCAAGGTCGGTACGGCTGTTGTTTTCAAAGGCACGATAGATACCGTATCTACAGATACCAGCAATACATTGCTTAGAAACTTTAATCGCATAGAGCTGATTTACAGAACAGATAGCGACGTCAATACCCCACCGCAAATCAGCATTACAGGACTATACAACGGAAACAACGCCAATCAGAGCGACAACTGCAAAGTCGTCAAAGTCACCCATTCTGGAGAAGATTATTGGGGCCTCATCACACAAGATCTGGGTTCCTACCTGAATTCCGGAGAGCCTGTATTTACAGGCCGTACCAGTAGTTTGGCTGATTTCCACTTTGGTTATAGAGGCGCCTTCACTGCGGTCGTGGATGAGGACACCGTCAATACCGAGTCCACACCAACCATGGCAATACCTTATGGCAATGTGGGGATTGGGACGGCAACCCCCGGATCTCTCCTAGAACTCTTCCGAAACGGTGGCAACGGTGCCCTCAGCGAGCTATTCATACTCAACGGCGGCTCCCAATCCGCAGCGACCTCTGGCTCCGGACAGCTCATCACGTTCAAACATAGTCTGGGCTACTACGGCGCCATCGGTGGCTATAGCAACGGCGCTGCTGGAGTTGGGATTTGGGCCAATGGGGCTAGTGGGGCTCCGAATGTGTATGTGAGTAGCAGTGGGAATGTGGGAATTGGAAAAACAGATCCAACCAAAACCCTCGATGTAGTCGGTACCATTTACGCCAGTACCAGCGTTGGCTTCCCCGGCGGATCTATCTTCTCCGACGCGTCCGCAGTCAACCTGCAAGCAAACTCAGTCGCAACATCGGGACTCAAGCTGGGAACATCTATTGGCACGCCAGTGGTTGTTTATACAAACGGCACCCCACGATGGCTCACCGATAGCGCAGGGAGAACACTCTTTGGACCAACTTCCGCTAGAACCAATTTTTACAACACAGCCACTAACGGCCCCAAAGTTCAAATCGAAGGCCTGGACAACAATGCCGCGTCTCTATCTATTGTACAAAGCTCGGCTTCTGCAGCCATCACACCAGCGCTCAATTTTGGAAGGCAACGTAGCGGTACTATTGGCGGAGATAGCATTGTCCAAGACGACGACCTACTCGGATCTATTTCATTCCAAGGCAACGACGGCTCTGAAATGATCTCCGCCGCCGATATTAGGGCACATGTTGATGGCACGCCTAGTGCAGACAATATGCCTGGGTATTTGGCATTTCGGACTACAAGTAGTGGGGTTACACCAACTGAAAAGATGAGGGTCATGAGTAATGGAAATGTGGGTGTTGGGACAAGCAGTCCTATAGACCGGCTTCATGTCTCATCTGTATCGCA
>JAGYJO010000190.1 GCA_018402095.1 bacterium | reverse complement strand
GGTACAAAGACCCCGCTTGTCTATAACAAGGAAAATTTAAAAAACCCCGCATTTATAGCCTTGCGTCGGAATTTTTCATGTCCGACAATGTGACCTGGCAGGCTTATCAAAAATCACCCTCGGTTGTCTTATCTGACCTGCCACCCTTATCTCTTTGGCTGACAGGGCTGTCTGGTTCAGGAAAATCGAGTTTGGCCCAAGCCCTCTATACAGAATTGATCACAGTCAAAAGACACATCATTATTTTAGATGGTGATAATATTCGACATGGTCTATGTAAAGATTTGGGATTTTCTGCAGACGACCGCTCTGAAAATATACGGAGAGTCGCAGAAGTTGCCAAATTATTTAATGAAACTGGCATCACGGTTATTTGTGCATTCATTTCACCGTTTCAGAGTGATCGCCTTCTTGCAAAACAAATCATTGGAAATGCCTACAAAGAAATATATATCAAATGTAGCTTGGCCGAATGCCAAAAACGTGACCCCAAAGGACTCTATAAAAAAGTCGATGCTGGACTAATTCGTAATTTCACAGGGATTGATTCCCCCTACGAAACACCAACGACGCCTGATATTGTTGTTGATACAGAGCAGCTAAGTATTGAAGAAGCCATTCAGCTTATATCTATAGAACTATTAGGTAAATCCTAAGATCAATTTTGGACATAAAAAACACCCCATGTTAGAGTTTCTCGCCTATGCTTCCGTCAAAATCTAAAAAACACACTATCGCCATTCTCGGTGCGACAGGCTATGTCGGTCGTACAATGGCGGCACTCTTGGTGGAGCATCCGCAATTTGAGGTCACCGCCTTGATTGGTAGCGAAGCATCTATCGGAAGACCCTATGCGGACGTCTGGCACGAAAAAGAAACCCGATTACGCCATTATTACGGGACTATTTGGCAAGAAAAGCCAATCCCAGAAGCTTTGGCAAATCGTATGGTAGACTCACTGGACATTGATCGCTTGGCAACGGTTGATTTCGTTTTTTCCTCAGTGCCTGAAATAGCAATCGCTGACGAACAAAAACTCATTGATGCCGGTATTCGCGTCATTTCAAATAATCCGGTAGGGCGTTTGGTGCATCCCTTGATCATTCCTGAATTAGGACATGAAAAGCCAAAGAACCGCATGATCAAGTTACCAAACTGTGTGAGCACAGGGCTTTCCCTCGCATTAGCGCCAATCCGAGGACTGGGTATTTCAGATTTGCAGGCGACAACCTTCCAGTCTCTTTCTGGGCGGGGAGATAGGCTCTATCCCAAAGAATGGGCTGTGGGCAATATCTTTCCTATTGGTAGCGACGTTGAAGAAACCCAAGACTATATTGCAGACGAACTCAAGCTTTTGTTGGACTTGTCATTTTTACCCCAAGTCCGCAGCTATCGGGTCTATGTGCAAGAAGGTCACTTGGTAGACGTCACCGTTGGTTTTGATAAACCGATATCTCTTCAAGAGATTGAATCCATTTGGGAAAAATTGAATCCGCTTCACGCTGAAAAACGGCCCCTTATTCTTTTCAAAAGAAGCAGGCTACAATCCCAATCAAAAGATACCTCAGCTGATGATGGCATGGCCGTTTATATTGGGAATACACAGCAACGAGATGCACAAACCATAGCCTTCACCCTTGGTGTCCACAATATCATTCGTGGTGCCGCAGGGAATGCTATTTTGACAGCAGAGTGGCTGCTAAATCTAACAGCCTAAAGAACTTAGTCCTCGGGATTCCAAATCACACATGTCACGGTCAAATCATCGGACTGTGGCGCCTTGTTCGCAAAAGCCGTTACGTCATCGACAACCGTATCGCAGATCGTTTGCGCCGTAAGACTTGTTTTGAGCAATAAGGCCGCCAATCGGTCTTCACGAAAAAATTCACCTTTTTTATTCCTGGCTTCCGTGATGCCATCCGTATAGAGAAAGAAACCTTCTCCTTTTTTGAGGGTCACCATGCATTCTTCATAGTCACAATCTCCATCTAAACCTAGTGCCATGCCACCTGTGATTTCAAGCTCGGTGACCTTGTTTGTTTGTAATAAATAAGGTGGGTGATGTCCCCCAGAACAATATTCCAAAACGCCTGTTTTAAGATCCAAAATACAATACGAAATGGTCACAAATAAACCTGTATTGTTTTCTATAAATAACTGATCATTTACCCGTCTCAATACTTCTGCAGTTCCTCTAGTCGGGGCAATATTGGCACGTACCATCGTCATGGTGATCGCCATCAACAAAGATGCGGGAACCCCTTTTCCAGACACATCCCCTATCACCACATGGAGGCGATCACCTTCTATTTTGAAATCATAGAAGTCCCCCCCCACAGCCTTCGCCGGTTGCATGATGGCAAACAGATCCAGGTCCTGACGCCCTTCCAGCAAGGGCAGCGATTGGGGCACCAAGCTCATTTGAATATGACGTGCCACAGAGAGTTCGCTCTCTATTTTTTCTTTTGCGGCTGTGGTTTCTTTGATATCACGGATATAGCGACCTATTTGGGCTTCCAAAAAGATAAAGGCATTCGCCAAATTCCCCACTTCATCTTCCGAGGTTTTCGCCATCGTACGAATATGATGTTGGTTAGGTAATGTTGATAGAAAGTCATGTTTGGCCAAACGTTTCGCATAAATCGTCAATACGGTTAACGGTTGCGAAATCCGCCGAATGAGAAGATAAGACACCATGATACTGAGCAAAAAGAGAACCAAGACAATCCCTTGTTGGTTCAAAAATGCGGACCATCCTATTTTTTTGATAGACGCTTTGTCCA
>JAGYJO010000019.1 GCA_018402095.1 bacterium | reverse complement strand
TAATGGGTGCGGCAAAAGTACCTTGCTCTCCGAAATTGCTTCGGCGATTACCACTCCCAATTCCAATATTAATTTTACCCCTGGCTTGTCTGTGGCCCTTTTGGCACAAACGCCTGTTTTTTCTCCCGAAGACACCATTCTCGAACATTTGTTTCGTGGTGATTCGGAAGTCGTGAAAACGCTACGTGAATACCACCTTTGTCTCGACGAAATGGAAGGTGACAATGCGGAAGCTGCCGGATTGGCTCTCTCTGATCTGATGGTGCGTATGGACCTGGCTCAGGCGTGGGACTATGAGCACCGTGTGACGTCGATTCTCAAAGAATTGCATATCGAACAACTCAATCAAAAGATGGGGACCTTGTCTGGCGGTATGATCAAAAAAATTGAGCTGGCCCGTCTCTTCTTCGAGGATGTTCAGTTGCTAATCATGGATGAGCCGACCAACCATCTGGATATCGAAACCATTGATTGGATGGAATCGATGCTGCGGCGTAGTCAGGCCTCTGTGTTGATGGTGACGCATGACCGTTACTTTTTGGACCGTGTGTGTACCCGTATTCTCGAGATTGATCAGCAAACCTTGTTTGATTATCAGGGTAATTATCCTGTATTTCTCGAACAACGTGCCGCCCGTTTGGCCGCCCAACAAAATTTGGAATCTACCATTCAGTCTGTTTTGCGTGTGGAATTGGAATGGTTGAAGCGTGGTCCCAAAGCGCGCTCTACCAAACAAAAAGCCAGGAAAGACCGTATTGACGATATGCAAAATAGAAAAGGCTTCCAGGAAGAGCAGCAAATCGAATTGGGTGTGGCTGGACGTCGTATGGGCAAAAAGATTTTGAATCTCAAGAAGATTACGAAGTCGTTTGAGGGTCGGGAAATTTTGGCGCCATTTTCATATAGTTTTAAAGAAGGGGCAAAGATCGGGATATTGGGCCCCAATGGGGCTGGGAAATCCACATTGTTTAACCTTATTTCTGAGCGTTTGATGCCGGATAGTGGGTTGGTGGAGCCTGGGGTAAATACCCATTTTGGCCACTTTGAGCAACAAAGTGATGGCATGGATCCGGATATGACTGTGTTGGGCTATACGAAACAATATGGCGAACAGATCACCATGCATGATGGCAATCGTGTGTCAGCCGCAAAGCTATTGGAACGCTTTTTGTTTCCGACGAGTAGTTTCAATACGTTGATTGGTAAGTTGTCTGGTGGTGAGCGCCGCCGTTTGCAATTGGTCTGTATGTTGCTCGAAAATCCCAATTTTTTGTTGTTCGATGAACCGACAAATGATTTGGATGTTATGACATTGTCGGTCTTGGAATCTTTCTTGGTTGGGTTCACCGGCTGTGTGTTGATTATTTCCCACGATAGATACTTTTTGGACCGTGTCGTGGACGAGTTGTTTATCTTTGACGGCAAAGGGGGCATTGAACCGTTTTGGGGTAATTATTCAGACTATGCAGCCAGGCCGAAAGGGAAGGCCCCTGTCGCAGAAGCGCTTGTCGTTGCACCGATAGCGGTGGTAGCGGATGAGCCCGGGCTTCCCAAAAAGAAGAGTTTGAGCTTCAAAGAACAAAAAGAATTCAAGTCTTTGGAAGCAGAGATTGAAAAACTAGAATCCGAAAAAGCTGAATTGACGACTGTTTTTTCGTCGGGTGATGCGACGGTAGAGATTTACGAAAAAACAGGTAAACGATTGGCTGAGATTGATGTCATTTTGGAGACCAAAATGACACGATGGGAAGTACTTGCTGAGCGGGCTGGCTAAGGGCTTTTTCCTCAGACGCCCTCGAGAAGTTTGTGCGCTCTCCTTGCTTGGCAAAGCCAAGCAAGGAAATAAAAAAAGGGCTAAAGCCCTTAAAATCCCGTAGGTGGCGTGGTTTCTGTTAACGAAACAAACTGAAATATTTCACCATCAAAGAGCCCTTTGTCACTGAGTTTCAATTTGGGTATGACGAGTAGCGCCAAAAAAGACAGTGTCATAAATGGGGCTCCGAGTGGGCTGCCAAGCGACTTTGCCAGAGTATCCAGGTGGCTGTATGTTTCTGCGACTATCTCGATGGGATCCACAGACATCAGTCCTGCGACGGGCAATGCCAAGAGGTGTTCTTTCTGATTCTGGTCAATGACGGACAGTCCGCCATTTTGCGCTATCAGCGCGTTGATAGCGGATGTGATCGCCGCGTCGGACACGCCGACGGCGACGATATTGTGTGAATCATGCGCGACAGAGGATGCAATAGCCCCGTGTTTGAGTCCAAAATGACGGACAAATCCGATAGCGGGTGCGGCATCGTGGTAACGGTTGACGACGACAATTTTCAATACATCTGTGTCCGTGTTGGATTGTAATGAACCCTTGTGGCGTATGGCTTTTCCCCATCCTGATTCTGTGATCAACTGCCCATCACGGACATCAATTGTACGAACGGTATCTGTATGCGAGGGAACTTGAAGTTGGTTGATGTCGATGGCGTGTGCCGAAAAATTGTTGGGCGTCTCTGCGGCGACACGTTGGATATGCGTGATGCCGTCAGGAAAATGCCCGTTCTCCGTCTATAAAGGTCTCTGAAATTTCAAATGTTTTGAGTGACTTTACAATGATGAAAATCGGCGGGGTCATCGTGTTGTAGTAGACCTACATCTAACCCGTAATGTGATGGGATTGGTGATGCTGGTTTTGGGGACATCGAGGAGTGGGTAGCCTGGGAAACGGCTTCTCCCGAACGATGTCGTTGATCGTGCCACGCTACAACAGTGCATCGGGGTGCCTGTCATCGCTGCAAAACATGCATTGCGTAGGGTGTGTTCAATGAGTGTGTGTAGTGCCGCAAAGTTGCGTGCGGCGGGCCCTTCTCGAATAATGATTTTCCTTACCCAGCGATATTTTTCCAAGGCTTCTGGGGTGTAGGCATTCATGGTCTGTGGATATGCCTGCTGACATATGGCGCTGAAGATCCTCACCTCGTAGACCGGGGGCGTGGCCATCAATGGGTTTGTTGAGCCGATGTGCTATCTCGATTTTGGCCATTACATCAGGAGGTGCTTATTGTTATTTAGGATAGTTCATCATTTCCCACACTGAGATAGACGATTTCAGGTCGTGATAATAATCGTTCGATGTCACGTCGGGATCTAGTGTGGCACCAGCTGTTTCGAATCCTGTTGCCGGTACACAAGAAGGGGCGCAAATAAGAATTTAAAGGGTGTTTTTAGCCCCATTGTCTATCATATAGAGACGCCGGCTTCGCCCAACGTTGGCGATTTCATTGGGGATCGGACACGGTGGCGACCATACCATGAGCTACTGCGGCGCGTGCAAATTCTGATGGGATGAGCATCGAACTCTCAATGTGGATATGGGCATCGATGAATCCTGGCAAATATAGGTCTCATAGCTTTTGCCGGGCGTTTCTATGGTTTGGGTAATGCGTCCATTTCTATATCTTGGCAGGATCTTCCGAAAAACCCCAAGCACAAATCGAGGCTAAAAGAGCCGACATTTGTAGCTACGAATATTTAAAATATGATTATTGATAATGTATTGAGTTTTTCATTTTTTTCATATAAAATGTAGCGACGATGTATATTACCCGAACAAAAAAGACGGTGGGCAGCAAACGGTACCAGTCTGTACTGCTGGTAAAAAGCGTACGGATCAATGGAAAACCAAGACATGAGACGATTTTAAATTTGAGCCAATGGTCCAACGAACAAGTGGCTGCGCTGGAAATTACCTTGAAGGGAAAAAAGGTGGACGCTGATGAGGTGACCGCAACGACAGAAGGGGATTGGCGGCGCGTGTTAGTTGGTGGCCCATTTGGCCAGAAGCTAGGCATTACAGAGGCCCTAGGAACGACGAAAGAAGCGCAGCAGCCATGGCCTTAATCATGGTCGATTGCTCACCCAAGGATCATGACTCAAGCTATGCGAATGGCAAAAGATGAATGAGGTGGAGGCGTGTTTGGATGTGTCCCATTTTTCAGAAGATGACCTGTATAGCACGCTGGATTGGCTAAGCAAAAACCAAGCAAAGATTGAGGCCAAATTATTCCAGAAACGATGCAGATTCTGACAAAAAAGCCACGGCCTTGTTTTTGTATGACATCACATCCAGTTATCTGGAAGGGGTCGATAATGAACTTGCAGAAATATGGCTATAACCGGGACGGAAAGAAGGGAAGCAACAAATTGTCATCGGGTTGTTGACCGACCAGCGAGAGTGCCTGTATCGATAGAGGTATTTGAGGGGAATCGATCTGATAGCACGACGGTATTAGAGCAAGTTGAAAAAATGGCCAAACGATTTGGGGTGACCGAACTTGTATTGGTGGGAGATAAAGGCAGGTAAGCGCACACAGATCAAGCCTTTACGGAGAACACCATTACATCACATCGATTACAATGCGCAGATCAAGACATTGATAGCCTGGTGTTGTGCAATTGTCTTTGTTTGAAAATGGTGGTTGAATTGAGGACAATGGCGTACCTTACATTTGCGCAAAAACCCGATACGCGCGACAGAAATGCAGCATTCACGGCAGTCCCTGGATAGCCGTGATGCAGGAGGAGCGATAAACCAATACCTATTTGAGACGCATCCTAGAGCGAACGCGGATCTTCGCCAAAGAAGGTTATCAAACAACTGCGACGTTTTCATCTCCACTCGTTTGCTCAGATTAACAGCCAATCGTATTATTACACTAGAAATTGACGCCCAAAACAAGACGGTGGCGCAACACGATGGGTGTTATGCGCTCCAAAAACGAATGTTTCCAAAGACACGTTGACCAAAGAAGCGGTGCACGCACGCTACAAAGACCCTCGCATGAGTAGAGTCTGCATTCCGAACGATCAAAGCGAATGGTAAATCCGACCCGTCTACGTCAGAAAGAATCCCGAACCTGGGGTATGTCTTAGTGACGATGTTGGCCTATATGATTGCCCAATCCTTTTGGGAATCAGTCAAGCCACTTCAGCTCACCGCAACTGATGCTTGGGGTTATGTCTCAGCTCCAAACCATTCAGCTGTCAGTCCCAAAGACCAACCTCCCTCCGTTAAAAAAATCCAAACCCCAACCCCTGTCTGCGCCACCATCTTTTCCGCCCTCCAATCCTCAAAATCCCCAACCTCAGCTTTACGCCTGTAGTCTAGAAAAAAGTTTTCTTGTGGCTGTTAGCCTCGAAATTTTATAGGAAGATCCGATGTAGTATTCCTGGAAAAATGCGGTCCCTGAATCAAGTCCTTGATATTTTGGAAACAGAAGATAAGAGGTGGATAGATGGCCATGGTTGTGACAGTCTAATGATGATTTTTGGTTATACAAATTCATCTTTGGGTTTGGGGTCTCTACTCTGCAGCAGCCTCAGACTATTTATGATTCCAGAAGCGCAGGCTTCTTTTTTTTCGGCTACATTTGTTGAACGTCCTTTGGATTTGACATCACAGCAACGGGATATGATTCGGCGCGAGGCACATGTCTCTGTGCGCAATGTGACGGATGGTGTCAAAAAACTGTTGGTGCTAAAAGTGGGTTCGTATGTCTAGTAGTGTTTTGCATACGCTAATAGGGATTCTTTTTTTTGGGATGTTTGTCTGGCATTATCGCAAAAAATAATGGCGATATTTGAAGGACTTGAAAGCGTTTGAACGCTTTCAAGTCCTTCAGTTTTTAGGCTGTTTCGGCTTCTGTTTCTGTGTCGGACACGGTTTCTTCGACAACGACACTGTCGTCGGTGGCAGCATCGCCGCTGTTGCTATCGGTTTCTACTGCGACAACGGTATCGTCTTCTGTTTCCGTATCGATGCTGTCGCTATCGATGGGGGTGGTGGCTGCTGGATTTTGTACGATTGAAGATATTAGACGAGAAGAGGCTTCTGACTCGGTTAGTGTTGCGTTGTTACTGACGTCTGAGAACGCTTCTTTGAGATCGGTGATCATAGCGACAAATTGCTCTCTCAACGCGAGAAACGTCGTAATAGCATCCTGTGCTTTGGGCGACAATTTGCCTTCTTCGATCATCTTGTTGACCCATGCTTTGAAGTCCGTGAGGGACTCTGTTTCGAAGGCAACGAAGTCTGTTTGGACGAGAAAAGCCGCGGGGTTTTGATCAAAGTTGATCGGCATCATTCCGCCCATAGGGCCTCTGGGCGGTGGCGCTAATTCTGAGCTCATTTGCATCATGTCTAGCTGTTCTCTGTGTGGGTGGCAGTCATGTTTGCGGTCTCTGAATGATTCTAGTTTGCTTTGAATATCATCTAGGAGTGAGGTGTATTCAGCTGCTTCAGTGCTGGTTATTTTGCCTTGATTTGTAGCCAATTCGATGATTTCCGCGAGTTGTTCTAGGATGGGAAATCCCTTGTGTTTGCATGCACAAGCATCAGCAGACTTCATCACATTTTCAAAAGATTCGTCGCCGATGGCGGTATTTTGGGTGACGGAAGTTGTGGTGAACGACAGTGTTGAGACGGATGTATTGACTTGCATAGAAGACCTCCAGATACATGTGTTTTGATGACGGACTTTTCTAGTAAAGCGACAAATGGTGACTTGTTTAATGTATGGAGTTTTTTTGATTCTTTGAATGAGGGGTGTTTTGTCTATACCAAACCTTAGTATGACAGCGTGTATAGCTCGCCCAA
Organism: bacterium; assembly: GCA_018402095.1. GTDB lineage: Bacteria > Margulisbacteria > Marinamargulisbacteria > SXXA01 > SXXA01 > M30B43. The sequence goes on along the minus strand of JAGYJO010000019.1, from coordinate 7,939 downwards.
AATGAATTGTCCGGTTTATTATGTATGATTTATACACTACAAAACCAGTTTGGATCGGCTATATATATCGTCCAAATTGATTTCTTCTGGCTGTATATCTACCAAATCGGTTATTTTGTTTTGGAGTGGTTATGGGCCAAAGAGGGGGAAATGATGCAATTGCCAGAAAAAATAAAACGCCGTTATTCAGAGCGACTATACCCGTTCCAAAATGAAATATGGATTTCAAATCGTGACGGGAGCATATTCTTATATGTGACCAAAGCGATTTGGAAAGTCCTCGGTCCAGGTTTTATTTTGGAATGGGTATACATGGGACCTCAGTGTTGCTAGATGATGCGCTCGCCTCACCACAACATATAACGGGGAGCTACTTGTCTCTATTCGTAGTTATGTCCATACAAATTGCAGGGATATCGGGCTTTTTGAAGACAAAGAGATGTTGCATGCCATTAGGGAATTAGACATGCAGTGGGCCTTCCACTGTTTTAGTCGAAACACCTATGCTCATTCCCTTGTTTGGAAAGATTTAGAAAGATATTGCGTGATAGCCCCTATTTAATAGGTGATCATGCCTCATATTAGGCGTGGTTTGGATGGTTTTTGACCTATGGTAATGAGAGTGAAAAAACAAAAAATTGCGTTGAAGATGCTTGGTTTTTGCTTCATGAGTGCCCTTTTACTGACCTTTTTAGGGTGGCATTTGGTGACCCAAAATGTAACCATCAGCCAAACTAAATTTGAACTGTTGTTGGCTCATCGAGTGAACGGGCGCTCTTTAATCGTATGGATTCTTATGAAAAAACCTTGCTGGGCGGGAAGGGCTTTTTCGCCGGTTCTCTACTGTGTGAATCGCTTGGAATGGAAGGCCTATGTGGACTCTATTTAGAGTTCTCAAAAATTTCCCCGAATTAGCGGGATAAGGCGTGATCGATTCTGTAGCCAAAGAGGATCTGAATCGCTACGAAGCAATGGCGAAAAGACAGTTATCCTTCTTTTTCGGTGTATCCGAAAGAGCGTTTCGCAGAAAACTTTGTTATCAAATACATCGAACCTTTAGACATGAACCTGAAAGCTGTTGGATTGAATATCGCATTTGAATCCCAGCGGTATGCTGCGGCTGTGAAATCACGGGATACGGGTAAAGCGGCTATTACAAAACGAATTCTCCTCGTGCAAGACCAAGAAAAGGCACCTGGCTTTTTATTGCTTCTCCCAAAATACAAAAAGGGATTTCCTTTGAGGAACAGTGAAGATAGAAAAAAAGCCTTTGATTTATGGATTTATGCACCGTTTATTGGCAAGAACTTTATGCAATCTTTGACTGAAAGTCAGGGGCGGCGATTGCATCTTCAGGTCTATGACGGTGAGGTTGCTGATTCGGATACGTTGATTTATGACAGTGGGGCATCGTCGAGAGAGCCACACAAGGCACGGTTTGTTGTATCTCGTAAGATAGAAATTATGCAGCAAAAGTGGTTGTTGGTTTGGTCGAGTACGCCTACTTTTGAGAAATTTGAAAAAACAAACGAGTCCCAATTGGTTTTGTTTGTTGGGGGGCTGTTTACGGTTTTATGTTGGCTTTTTTTGATCGCTATTGGCGCTGAAACAAAAGACACTATTTTTGGTGAACGCAAACGCTATCTTTTGCCTTTTTTTATACTGAGCATCTCTCTGTCTGCTACTTGGTACTTTTTTGAAGAAATTCGTGATCGGGAGATCCGTTATATTGGCAGTTTGACCAGTGAGTCTGCGGATGCGACGCAATCCAAATTGATGGCCAATCTGGATAGTCGTATTTTGGCATTGAATCGTATGGCGGATCGTTGGCGCATTCGCGGAGGATACCCTAAAACGGAATGGGTCCAAGATGCAAAAAATTATGTTGCGGATCAAAAAGAGCTCAAAGCGGTTGAGTGGGTTGACGCCAGTTATCATGTTCGCTGGGTGGTGCCTATTCGCGGTAATGAATCTGCTGTGGGGTTGAATATTGTTTTTGATGAACAACGAAAAGAAGCCTTATCCAATGCCGCTAACAGAACAACGGCGACTGTGACACCCACCTTTGGATTTGGTGCAGGGATATAAGGCCTTTATAAGTTATAGCCCTATTCAGATTGGGAATCGTTTTGATGGCTTTATTGTGGGTGTATTTAGTGTGGCAGACCTGGTGGAAGCGTGACTATGTCCTGAGCTAAATTTGGAGAATTTCACGACAATTTTATCTTATGACAGCCAGGCTTTTATACCTCTTCCGTTCAGGGTTTGCCATCTCAGCGGGATTAGGTTCAAAAGAGAACCTTGCTAATTGATGGTAAGGCATGGGGTTTGACCGTGTATCCCAACCCATCATTTACGATGAATCATCGAACCCATTTGTCTGAATTGGTTCTTTTGTTTGGGATTATTCTCTCTTTTCTTTTGGCGTTGATTGTTTATTTTAGTCAGCGGTTTCGGCTCAAGAATCAATTGTTAGAAGAAAAAGAATTGTTGCTCAAATTGTTTGTCAAACATACCCCGGCTGCGGTGGCGATGTTTGATAAACATAGTTGCTATGTTGCGGCTAGTGATCGCTGGATTACCGATTATGGGTTGGCTGGTAAGTCTATTTTGGGTGAAAATCATTTTGATGTTTTTGCGAAACAATTGAAAGCGTACCCCCATTTGCAAGTCTTGTTTCAACGTGCCATTAATGGCGAAGTCATTGTGTGTGATGAAGATGTCTTTGTCTATGACGGTGTGACGTCTTGGGTTCGCTATGAATTGCATCCTTGGCAGACCAAAGATATGGGAACTGGCGGTATTATTATGTTTTCCGAAGATATTACATCGCGTAAAAAAATGACTTTGATGAAAGACGAGTTTGTGTCTACTGTGAATCATGAACTACGTACGCCCTTGACCTCTATTCGTGGCTCTTTGGGCTTGCTCAAACTCAAAGTGTTTGATCAATTGGATGCCAAAGGAAAACGGTTGCTGGATATCTCTTATCAAACCTGTATTCGTCTTGCGGTTTTGGTTGATGATATTTTGGATATGGAAAAAATTTCAGCAGGAAAGATGGCGTACCATCTTGAGGTACATAATATGTATCATCTTGTGAAAGAGTGTCTGGATCAAAGTCAATCATATGCTGATAAATACGATGTTGTTTTTGATTTACAGTGTTCACTATCGGATGTTTATTGTCGTGTGGACAAAAATCGGTTTTTTCAGGCTTTGGTAAACTTGTTATCGAATGCAGCGAAGTATTCGCCAAAGGGCGGGACTGTCGTGATTGATTTGCGTTTGACAGCGTCGGGGGATTTGCGAATTGCGGTTTCAGATAAAGGGGCTGGTATACCCGATGACTTTAGAAAAAACATTTTTGAGAAATTTGCACAGGCCGATAGTTCTGATACAAAAGAAAAAGGGGGGACAGGTCTGGGCTTGAGTATTACGAAAGCCATTGTAGAGACCTTTGGGGGAACGATTGATTATGTATCATTGCTTGGTCAGGGATCTACTTTTTATATGACGTTTACACCGGTTTCATTTTGGGATGGGTATACATCTGAGGAGAGTGCACTTATGACCGACTTTGCAGAAAATCCTGTATGTTGAAGACGATGATTTGATTGCCAGGTAATTGATGACCTTGGAAGATTTGGGTGGTTTTGAGGTTGTTTCATGCCGGATTCGGGAAAGAGGCGTTGTCCATATTTCCTGTGTTTCAACCGCGAAGTTAATTTTGTTGAATGTGATGCCGGGTATGGATGGTGTCGAAACGTTGAAAAATATTCGTGAGATTGAATCGGATACGCATGTCCCAGCTGTTTTGTGACAGCAAAAGCACAGGCACATGAACGCTATCTTTACACCTCTTTTGGTGCGGTTGGTGTTATTGTGAAGCCCTTTGATCGAAACGCTGTGTGCCAAAATAGACGCGTTTTATCAAGCTTCTTTATAATTTTGAATCGGCTATAAGAACACAAAAACGAACACCTAGGTGTTCGTTTTTGTTTGTTTGGATTTTGGTGGAGTCAAGGGAGTCGAACCCCTGACCTCTTACATCTCCATCTAAGCCACTCTACAACTGAGCTATGACCCCCAAATTTAGTGGTGGTAAGCGACCCCACCACGATGCATAAAAAGATGGTCCAAATCGCACAGTTCCCGAATGTCGGACGTGAGAACATGTAGGATGAAGAACCACCGTCGAAAATAAGCCAACCGCTTTCAGGCCTTCCTGACAAGCGAGACGTACCTTCTGTTTTTCCAACTACCTTGTGTCGTTTCTACAACAGCTCTCAAGTGAACAGAGTTCTGTGCTGTAGCGACAATCACGTCATCTACCAAATCATGCTCAGGAAGTGCGCATAGCGGAACTACGTTTAGACTTTTGACTTCTAGTAGGGCTTCAATAACGGTCTCAATGGTCATGGTTTGTCCCTGCTTCGTTGTCTCTGACGATGTCTGCTCGTAAATGTGTTGTTTCGATGTTACCCAATCTGACCCAATACAATAGTGATGCCCAAGTTTCGGGCTTATCATAGACAATAATTTTGTAGGGTCAATCGAGAGGGCGGGCTAAGGCCAAGGAGGCGTCAGTTTTCCTTTCCAGTCGACAATAAGTGTTTCTTTGTACTGGAAAGGGCGGCATTGCCTGTTCGTTTGACGCTTATCCCAAATTTTGAGATGTGCAGCAGAGACGGTTTGCCTCGCCGGCACCCCCATAACCATTGAGGATTTCAACGACTAGATTTGCTTGTTTTGAGATACTGTTTTGGTTTTCGAGGTCGGCTTGTTCGGCTAAACCAATTGACCTCTTTGGTGTCATTGTGCGTCTGGCATCTTGGCTGGCTTCTTTATCAACGGTCTTGATTTTGGCCACGACTGGCTTTCTGCAATGCTGCCGAAGCCCAGGTGTACGCCCCGACGCGGTCTACAGCAGACAAATCAGGACGCCAGTAACTCCGCCTTCGATGAGTGCGACACTGCCAGGGAGGGTTCCTGTGTTCAGCCTATTGGCGTCAATCCATCTTTGAACTGTAATGCGAGACCCCCTATTTGGCGTGCGCTCATGTCCGTGTCAACCATGCGGCTCATACGATTGAGCATACCTGGTAATTCGGATGTCTTCCCACTATCCAATATTTTTTTTGCAAATGCTTGTACAAAAGATTGTTGGCGTTGGATACGGCCAAGATCGGCATCTGCATCATGTCGAAAACGAAGGTATTGTACGGCCTGTTTGCCATTGAGGTTTTGATTGCCTTTTTTGAAGTCAATATAGAGATCTCCTGCTTGATCCATATAGTACAAATCTTTAGGTACTTGAACGGTGACGCCACCGACTTGATCAATAAGGGCTTCGACACCAGATAAATCAACTTTGATGTGGTAATTGATAGGAACGCGGATGAAATCTGTGACGGTTTCTCTCAGTAACCGGATGCCACCATAAGCATAGGCGTGATTGATTTTGGTCCACCCTACAGTAGGTACTTGTAGTCGTGTGTCACGAGGGATAGATAAGACCCCAATTCTATTTTTATCAGAATCCAAATGAATGACCATAATCGTGTCAGCTCTTTGGACTTTTGCGGTGTTGTCGACGCCGACGACCAAAATATTAACGCCGCTTAGTTTGTCTTTGGGTGCGAGCATCAAGAGAAACTCAAGTATAGCCACACGGCTGAGGGCTGCAGATACCATAAATATGAATAGATAGAAAAGTAAGGAGAGGCCGATAGGTATAAGGGCCAGTTTTAGCCACGTTTTTGGGGATAGTTTGCCTGCTTTTTTTGACAAGGTACGTAAAAGAAGGAAAAGAACACTGATGAATCGTATAACCAACGTGAAAATAAAACGAATAAACGGCATAACGGTCCTTTTGGATGAGAAATTTAAGGGTTAATAATAGTTAGCGATATGCAACTTGCAACGAGAGAGAGAGGGGGCTGTAAGTTTGCTAGAAATCGCATTGTAACAGTGAAGTGTCAAAGGATGAATAGCTTTCTGTCTGCGAGAGAGACCGATAATAGAGCCTGAGACAATGATGGCCAGAGCAAGATGTATATCCTCTATGCTTTGCCTGTTTTTAATGACCATGTTCATCAATATCTGTCTGTCGTGAAATGGTCGTTCAGGTTCTATGTAGTCTGCGATATAGAGGATCTTGGCCAAACTCCCCATGTGTCCTGCTCCCGTTGTATGGTAACGAATGGCTTGGAGAATCTCAGGGGGTTGCACACCCAATAGTGTCTCTATTAATCGGGGTGCTGCAAATGCATGCCAGACCGCGGGATACTGTGTGTGAAGCGACGAATACCACGGGGACTGGGCAATTCCCAAATCGCAGAGTTTTTTTGGGGAAAGGGCTTTTGCAATGTCGTGTAGGAGGCCCGCTTTGTAGGCGTCTTTTGGGTCTAACGCTTGGCCGTATAGGTTAGTCCCAGAGACGGCCATCTGATGGGCCGTCTCTGCAACGCGAATGCTGTGTTCGATTCGTGTTTGAGGGAGATAGTTTTCGAGAAGGGGGATGATTTCTTGTCGAAGTGATTTCACGTTAAAAAAGAAACCCCAATTCGAGAACGTGGTAACTCATCCCTTCTTTGCCTGCAACAGTACCCATTTCTTTGGAGTAGTAGGCATAATTGAGATGGAAAACTGAGAGGTCCACGCCGGCACCGAATGTCGGATAACCTTGTGATAACCCTGTGCGCAGGCTGAGTAAGTTTCCGAAAAATTTCTTTTCTACACCCATATACAGTCCTGTGAAAAAGGTTGTGCTTGGATACAGATGGTAATCCGCAGCAAAGTCAAATTGGCCGAAATATGGCAACTCGGGTGTCATTGCAATCCCTAAAACGGTTGTAACAGGTAGCTCTACCGAAACATCTCTGGATTGGTTGTTGACGGTTTGGTTGCCATTGAGAGTCCCTGCAATGTTGCGAATAGCCATCCCAAAGGTGCCTTTTTGGCCATGAAAATCAAAGGGTGTCAAAAGTCCGAGATCGATCCCAAACCCTGATACACCGTATGTTTTGCCTAGACGATCACTGAGCGTATTGTCGTTGATGGCATTAATGAGTTCGGTTGATCCCATGCTGAGCCCATCTTCGCCTGTTAGATCATTATAGATGATGCTTCTGTTGATAAACTTTCCGGAAATACCGAGGACAACAGGATGTTCTAATACTGTCGTTTCGTGAGACATTCCGGCTGCAATTGCGAGATCTGTATTGCCTTGCATGTGTAATGTGGGCGCTACTTTATTGACAATTTTGGTCAGTGTTTCTACGCCGCCAAATGCGCCAATGCCAAAATCTTTTTGGACATAGGACGTCAGTGGACTTATTTGGGCATTAAACCCGCCTTTAAACGGAACCAAGTTTTGGAGTATTTCTTCTTGATTGCTGTTGTCATTCATCAAATCGTTGAATTCAGACGCATGGTCGATATAGTCGGTACTGACTTCTGCCCGTAGTCTCGGGAATTTCCAGTGAAAAGACTTCACGTTGTTTAGACCTGCGGGATTGACGTATAGGGCACTGTCATCGGCTATCGTGGCGACGCCGGCATTGCCCATACTTATTTTACGGAGATTATTGAAAACGAGATCGGAGCTGGCTGTGACGCTGCTGCCGATGAAGAGAGACACGCAGAGGCCATAAAATAACTGTTTTTTCATCTGTATCCCCTTAGTTTTTGATGTATCTGAAAATACTGTTGAGCGCTGCTTGTAGTTCCGCTTCGGTGTTTACGACGGCACTATACGCGTTCGGTCCTGTGACAGGGGTCGTAGAGACGCCCTCGTTTTCGTATGTTTGTAGTGTAAACATATTCCCGGGTAGGTTGTTTACTGCTTTTAGATTTGAAATATTTAAGCCGATGATACGCACCTTGCGTGCTTGCTCTAGCTGTTCGCTGGTAAAGGCCTCTGCGGCGGTGAACC
>JAGYJO010000189.1 GCA_018402095.1 bacterium | reverse complement strand
ATATGCCAGAAGAAATTAACAGAATTCTGACAGACCGATTATCAACAGACCTGTTTTGCCCTACGCAAACAGCTGTTTCCAATCTGGAAAAAGAAGGATTTTCACAATTCGGATCACATATCATGCTTGCAGGAGACGTGATGTATGATGCCGTACTTTTTTACAAAGAAAAAGCAGCGCGCACCGCAACCATTCTCTCACAGCTCAACCTATCCAGGTTTATTTTATGCACCTTACACAGACAAGAAAACACCGATGTACCCGAACGGTTACAGGCCATCCTCGAAGCCTTGATTGAAATCAACGATACAACCCCGGTCGTCCTCCCATTACACCCCCGTACCAAAAGCAAGCTACACACACTGAAGCTACCAGGGCTAGACCAATTACACATTATTGATCCCGTCGGTTACTTCGATATGCTAACGCTACTGGATCACTGTGAACGGGTCATGACAGACAGTGGCGGACTCCAAAAAGAAGCCTATTTTTTCAAAAAGCATTGCGTCACACTCCGAGATGAAACAGAATGGGTGGAATTGGTACACGGTGGATACAATATCTTAACCGGTGCTGACAAAGACAAAATACAATCTGCAATCACAGAAACTTTTCCAGAAGGCGATACATCCCTGTATGGAGACGGCAACAGCAGTGAGAAAATAGCCGGACGTCTTGCCCATTTCTAAATTAAAAAGGAGCATCCCCCCATGCACGACATCCGCTGGCAACAACGCTTTAACAATTTCAACCGTGCCATGGAAAAGCTCACAGATGCCGTACACCTGTCCAAAGAACGTGCCTTGTCCGATTTGGAACAACAAGGACTGATTCAAGGGTTTGAGTTCGTGCATGAACTGGCATGGAACGTCTTAAAAGACTTTCTGGAATATGACGGTATCCAAGACCTCATTGGTTCGCGTAGTACCGTGCGTGCAGCCTTCAAACACGGCATTCTCGCAGATGGGCAGGTTTGGATGGCCATGATAGAAAGCAGAAACCTATCCAGTCACACCTACAACGCCAGTACAGCAAAAACCCTCGTCACCGATATCTTGACCCGTTATTACCCCGCTTTCCAAGAGTTTCAATCCAACATGGAAAAAACGAATCACATCTTTAGCTTCGGTTTACCAGACAAAACAATCGCAACCACATCAAACTATTTTGGCCGAAGAACCAGAGCTCAAAAGCCATTCTCTACGGCTCCCGAGCCAAAGGTACCTACAAGAACGGCTCAGATATAGACCTCCGCTCATCGGAAATACGCTGACAGAAAACACCCGAATGCGCCTGGCCCACAAACTGGAGAATCCTCTATCCCCTATCAAGTAGACTTGTCTTTTGTGGGATCATATCATTAATGACGATTTGAAGACCATATACGACGTGTTGGACAGGTTTTTATGAAAGACCTACAATAACAAGGTAAGCATTAAAAGGAGCCCAAAATGAATCACTACACCCCATCCTCAACCGCAAAATCCGCATCGCCATCGTAGGCTGTGGCCGCATTGCCGAAAACCATTTCGCCTCTATTGCCAAACCATAGTGACGACTTCGAGCTCGTCGCCATTTGTGACAACGACCAAGCCCACCTGGACCAAGCCAAACAAAAACATGGCGGCACCCCCTATCTCTCCCTCACTGAGATGCTCGCAAATGAAACCCTCGATATGGTCTCCATCTGCACACCTTCCGGGATACACCCCCGACAAGCCATTGAAATAGCCGAAGCAGGGGTCCACGTCATCAGCGAAAAACCCATGGCCACACGCTGGCAAGATGGTATCGACATGGTCAAGGCATGTGACCGTGCAGGTGTGCGATTGCTCATCGTCAAACAAAACCGTCGTAACACCACCCTCCAGCTCCTCAAACGTGCCATCGATGAAGGCCGCTTTGGTCGTATCTACATGGTCAATCTGAACGTCTTTTGGACCCGTCCACAGAGCTACTACGATACCGCTAAATGGCGTGGGACATGGGAGCTCGACGGCGGCGCGTTCATGAACCAAGCCAGCCACTATGTGGATCTTCTCGATTGGTTAATAGGTCCAGTAGAAAAGATCCAAGCCATGACCGGCACCCTCGCCCGCAACATCGAAGTCGAAGACACTGGCGTCATGAATATCAAATGGCGGAACGGCGCCTTCGGATCTATGAATGTCACCATGCTCACCTACCCCAAAAATCTCGAAGGCTCTATCACCATCCTGGGTGAAAACGGCACCGTCAAAGTCGGTGGCGTCGCAGTCAACGAAATCCAACACTGGGAATTCGCCGAAGCGAAAGACTACGACCAAGACGTCAAACAAGCCAACTACGAAACAACATCCGTCTACGGCTTCGGGCATCCCCTCTACTACAAAAACGTGGTAGACGTCATGCGCGGCCACTGTGAACCCGAAACTGATGGTAGAGAAGGGCTTCGGTCTTTGGAGCTCCTCATTGCCGCCTACATGTCTTCGAGGGACAACAAGACGGTGTCTTTGCCGTTGGCCTACTAGTCCCATTTACTCTTTTGCTCAGCTCCGCTGAGCAAAAGAGTTTTTTTTGAAAGGGCTAGCGCTGGTCACTGAGCCTTGCACTGAGCGTAGCCGAAGTGTCAGTCGAAGTGTTCGATCCAGTTTTTTTGTAGGGGCGTGATTCATTGCGCCCACGATTCACCGCCAAGCCGAAGTGTTCGATTCAGTTTTTTTGTAGGGGCGTGATTCATCACGCCCTTTTAGTTGGAGCTGGCTCATCATGCTCGGCGTTTTCGTCGTAGACGCAACACTGACACTGGTTCGTCGCT
>JAGYJO010000188.1 GCA_018402095.1 bacterium | reverse complement strand
GCCCCCTCCCCGGAGGGGGAATCATTTAATTCCTGGGGACTCGCACCTTCTGCGCTCGCTCCCACACCCCGAGATATCAAATCTGGATGTTCTTTCCCGCTGTCATCCCGCAAGGGATCCACATGCCACTCATCGACTATCAAGTGCGGATTGGGCGAGCGATTCTCCCAATACAGCGCATTCAAGGTCGCAACTTCCTGACCTTTGGCCACCGGGTAGGCACTCGCAAAAAAGACCCTGTCGTCATAGCCAGGTTTGAATCGCGGGTCATACCAACCAGAGACCACGCCATGGAGCTTACCTTCCCTTTTTTCCAAAAGGGGGTCTTTGCTGCTGTGCCAAATTTGGCCCCAGATTTCTTTTTGCATGGTTGCGATCACGGGTTGGGGATTGTCCGCCGTGATAGTTTGACTTCCGTTACCGAAAGCCAAGGATAGCCATGTTTTGCCAGCTTCGGGCTGTGTTTGAATATTCTGTATCGCCAGGGTGTAGCGGTCCGTTAGGACGTTGTTGGGTAATTGGGCGTTGACCCATGACAACAAACTCGCATCCCTCACTGGGATCGAAAGGGCGGTAGCCCTTTCAAAAAAACTATTATTTTGGGGGCTATCTCCCCCAGACCCCGTAAACGACGCCAGAGATACGGAACCCGTTACACCGAAAGAACTGGACCCGCCCAACAACGACGCCGGCGGAATATACACCAAAAAGTCCGATTGTTCGGTGGTGAGCACCGCTCCTGGCATGTCGGGGGTCAATTGCAAGCGGTCGATTTTCGCTTTATTGAGGCGTCCGGTCAGCGTATTCATGGCGTCGACACGTTGGCTGTCCACCTCGTCGAAAACAGCCTGGCTACGGGCATTGAGCGTCTCCACCGTATCTGCAGCCAGTGCCGCCGGCCAATCCAGCAAGACATCATGCGTTTTGTTCGTTGTGACCGTATATTTCAGGCGACTATTCCATTTATCACCATTCTGTAGGGATTCCACACCAGGCACAGGGGAGAGTGTATACACCGACCCATTCGCACTTTGATTGACGACGATGAGTTCAAACCGTTCGTCCTCGAGGTAGGTTCTATAATCGTTCCCCACGTTGGCACTCACGGGCTCGAGATAGCGATGGGCGATCATGTTGTTAAGTTCGGATATCGTCGGCTCCCCTGAAAGGGCTTTGGAGAGCGTATAAACGTTGTCGATTTCCGTCAAATAGTCCTGCAAAGACAGCTCAAAAAACCGGGTATAGGGAAAGCCCAATGTCGCAAAGTTTTCAAATTGTTTGGTAAAGTCCTGCCGCTTTTCCCCTTTTTTCGCATTGACATAGCCAAACCATGGATAAAAACGGTTATTGAGACGCGAATATCTCATGTCTTCTTCGAGGGTGATTTCCCACGCTACTCGGGTGTAGACATGATGCTTCGTTCGCCGTTTGAATATCTTCACACGGCCTTTAAAAATGCCTTTTTCACTCACGGTGTAAGGAACGGACGCCAAATCAGGGAGGTCTTGAGATGGCCCTTTAAATGGCAAAGACATGCCATCCGGTATATTGAGCGCATCCCTTATCTCATCGGGCATTTCAATCGACACCATAGGCCATTCTTGCCAATGAACGGGCAAGTGCAATGTATCCATAGGTGTCCCATCCTCTGTACGTACGACAACAGGCACACGCATGTCCTCAATATCAGGGTCCGGCTTACCACCATAGTCAGGGTTCGGATCATTGTAGGTCACATCATAGTGTCCGATTAAAATCGGATTTTCTGTACTAAACCGATGTTCCTGAGAAAAAAGAGACTTTTTATGAAACTCCATTTCCTTTTTCCAGCCCCCACCCCCTTCATAGGCAAAACGTACCAAGCTCGTACGAAAATTCACCTCTGGAAACACCCTTACCGTCTCAAACCACCGATGCGCAACCGTCACAAACGGAATATATGGATAGGCCGTCACCCGTTGTATGGCATTTTGGACCTGCAGGTCATAGCTGAATTCCACGGGAGGATAGAGCTTCCCACTGGCCATGGCTGACCACTGAAACCCTGTTTCCCCTTGCACAAAGGGCAAAGCTTGCCCATTCAGCGTCACCACCCGGTCCGCCAAATCCAAAAAGTCCGTCATATCGGCTTTCCCCACATCACTGTCTTGGAGCGTCACAGGCACATGCAATAGTCGTGGAGAGGACCCATCTACCGGTTGAAAAAAAACATTGAGCTGATACTTCCCCTGCTCCGCGACGACAGGGCCCAGAGATCCCGCGACCATCCCATCCCATGTGAGTTTATGCGGCGCGTTTGGCCCCGTTGGGTGAATGATTTTACCGTCCACCAAAGTGTGTAGCAAGATACCGTTGCTGTCACGAATCTCCGCACGGAGGGTGGATGTTTTGGAAACCGTCGCCAATACGGTGATCGTGTCTAGCGCCTTGTAGGGATCTATACTGATAGACGGGAGCCCACCCCCCTGCCCCCCTCCCGGGAGGGGGGTAAACGTTTTTCCAAGGGGACTCGTCTGCGACTCGTCCCCTTGGGACCCCGCATCCAAGGCATAAAACACATCATACGGGGTCTCTACATGAATAGACCGCGTGACCTCCACATAACCAACCCCACCCATCCCCGTCGCCGACACCCGGACGAGGTAGTCCCCGCTCGACACATAGCCGGTGCCCCCCAAGTTCTTTTTGTCCCAGACCATAGACACCTTCCCAGCGGTTTCGTCGCCCAACACCGTTGGGTTATAGGCCGCCTGTTTAAGGGAAGGGCCGATATAGAGTGGCGGATTGCTGAAGATAAAGTCGGAAGTTCC
>JAGYJO010000187.1 GCA_018402095.1 bacterium | reverse complement strand
CATATGGCATCAAAATCCACGCATACACCGTCCAAATCGGTGACATTCAAGCCAAAACCATTGATTTCAATGAAATCGAAAAAAACGTCGTCCGTTGCCCAGATAAAATCGCCGCGGCCGAAATGGAAAAACTCGTCATTGCCCTTCGTGATGAAGGGGACTCTATCGGGGGGATGATTGAAACAGTTGTTTTGGGATGCCCAACTGGACTGGGTGACCCCGTTTTCGACAAACTCGATGCCAAACTCTCTCATGCCATCATGTCCATTGGCACCACCAAAGGCATTTCATTTGGCGATGGCTTTGATGTGGTGACCAAAAAAGGATCTGAAAACAACGATGAATTCGGAACCGACGGCGAATCCATTCACCTCAAAACAAACCACGCAGGCGGTCTTTTGGGTGGCATCTCCAATGGCGCACCCATTGTTTTCAAAGTAGCCATCAAACCGCCATCATCGATCAGCAAAGCACAAAACACGGTCACACTCAGCAAAGAGGCCAAGTCTATCGAAGTCCATGGTCGGCATGACCCGTGTATTTGCCCTCGGGTTGTACCCGTCATCGAGGCCATGACTGCCGTTACTATTGCCGATGCCATTTTGGTACAGGCCTCGATAGCCAATAAACGGGGTTAGTTCTCCAAGAAGTGCCAACGTGCACCACGCTTAAAAAAAAAGGTAACTGTCTACCACCATGCGGGATCCAAAGGGCGAAGCCATTTGATAGTTGCAAAAAAAGAAATCGATCCCTAGGCGGGGGAATTGAACGGGCTCCAAAGGGCTCAGCCCCCGGGTAAGAAATACTGACTAAAAAAATCACTTTTAGATTTCAAAAAAACAGCTATACTTCCATCATTCAGAGAAGACGCATGTCTCTCTGTCATATTACACGTTAGGGAGCTGGTTACGATGGGTAAAGGTCTAGACAAAAAGAAAGAAACAAAAAAAGAGCCAAAATTGAGCACGAAAGAAAAACGCGCTGCCAAACAAGAGAAAAAAAGCAACAAAGCCTAGTTTTTTGGGGGCTATACCCGTTCCAAAATGAAATATGGATTTCAAATCGTGACAGGGCATATTCTTATATGTGACCAAAGCGATTGGAAGAATCTGATCCAGGTTCTATTTTGGAATGGGTATATTGCCCCCACCTTCACATAATAGCGCCGCCTACACGACCATAGCGAACCCTTTGACGGCAATCACCGCCCCCTTTATAGTTTCTTCATGCGGTTATATTTTAGAAGAACATTACTTGGCATTGGTTTACTTTTAGCCAGCCCGCTATTAGCACAACACTTTGTACCGGGCGAGTTACTTGTTCGCACCAAAGAACCCTGGCGAACACAGACAATCAACACACTCACCTCAAAACAGCAAAAAAACACCCTTGGATTCGAGATAGAAGCAGTCAAAACAGTTCTCTCACGACCAGAAAAAAACACATTTAAACGACAAGCAAGCATGTTGCAGTCCGCACAAGAAAACAATGCAGACGCATTTTATGTCTATACACTCACCGTATCGCCAGACCTAGATATCCTCACAACTGTCCAATCTCTACCTGGGCAGCGCATTGGCGACAATGAAATCCTTGTTGCCCAACCCAACTATCGCTACAAACTCATTTCCTACCCCACCGATGCCAGTGGTTACGAGAACTACCAAAGCACCTATATGCAGCTTATGAACATAGAAGACGCATGGCCCTACACGACAGGTAGCGCAGACGTTGTCATTGCCGTCATTGACTCAGGCATCGATACCGATCACCAAGAATTTGCAGGGCAACTCTGGCAAAACCCTGGGGAAATACCAAACAATTTCATAGATGACGACAACAACGGATTGATCGACGACATCATCGGCTACAATTTTGTCAGCTCCACAAACAGGGTCCCAGAAGACGATCTCGGACATGGCACCCATGTCTCCGGAATTGCCGCCAGCAAAGGTGTTTTTTTGACGGGGGTTTGTCCTAGCTGCAAGATCATGTCGGTCAAAGCTGCCAACGCAAAGGGAGACCTCTATGACAGTGAAATCATCTCAGCCATTGGTTATGCCGTAGACAATGGGGCCAATATTGTAAACATGAGCTTTGGAGGATACGGACAAAGCACGACCACCCGAAATCTGATACAAGCACTGATAGATGACGGTCATGAAAACGGGATCGTTTTTGTTGCTGCAATGGGAAATGAAAATATAAATACCAATACCACTGCCTTTTATCCAGCCGCCCTTAACCATGTTTTGGCGATAAGCTCAGTAGACACTAACCGGTCAAAATCCAGTTTTTCCAACTTTGGATCTGTCAATTTTATTGCTGCACCAGGAAAGCTTATTCCCGCTGCCTACCCCTCTGAAGACATCACGATCACGGACGAATACACCTATTTATCAGGCACATCTATGGCCGCCCCACAGGTTTCCGGCATTATAGGACTCATGAAATCCATCATGCCATGGCTCACACCCGATGAGATCCGCACCGCATTACAGGTATCCGCACAAGACGTTGGGAGTGCTGGACATGACATCTATTATGGATACGGCATTGTAGATGCCAATATGGCCATTCGCTACGCAGACACCATTCCCGCCACGCTGTCCGATCTCACAGCACCAAGTGCCGTCAGTGCGAATGAAACCATCTCTATCGACGTCACAGCAACAGATAACATGGATATCATGGAAGTCCGTCTCTACTACCGCTACTACGAACAAAACACCGCCATTAGCGATTGGGCTTTTCTCACGATGTCCCATATATCCGGCAGTCTCTACAGTGGCGACATCCCCGTAGCACCGAGCAGCAGCACCAGCGTTCAAACCTATGTGGCCG
>JAGYJO010000186.1 GCA_018402095.1 bacterium | reverse complement strand
GATTATCTATAGTCTTAAGCCTGCCAAGAAAATTAGTTATTTTCATACTTTCAATAGTGTTGCTGAAAATGATGTGTAGGTGCATCTCTTCACCATCTTTATTTTGTTGCTGAATCCTAAACTCTAGATTAGGAAAAACAACGATTCCATTTTTCTCTAAGCGTTGCTTAATTTCACCAAGCTCATCATTATCAAATTTAAAATAATTAGTTAGTCCTACTGCAGCAATACCTGACTCACAAATTTTGCTTACATACTCGTCAATAGAGCAATCATTAAATTGATTGTTTAAGTGTGTTTTTGGAGTATGAATATGTAAATCCCACTTTCTCCATTCAGAACCTCGTTCAAATTTGTCGTTCATTATGCCGCCTTATAAAGCTCTATTTCTAATTGGGCCAAAGCCTGCAGATATTTGGGCTTGCCGCCAAATAATTGGATAATTTCTGTTGGGGTGCCGAATTGGTCAAAGGGATTGACCTTGAGAACCTTGATGTCTTCGATATTTTCAATCCCCTCATCGGCATATTTATCCAACAACGCGTCTAATACGTTGCGTGCTTGCTCACCATATTTGGTGAAAACATCACGTTTTTTCACTTTCTTGACGCGTTCGGCCCTTGTGAGCGGGGGCTGATCGAAAGCTGTGTGGCAAATCATGTCGAAGATATCCATTTCTTTCCCAATAGCGTCTTTCAGATTTTCGAGCACGATGCCTTGCTCTGTCAGTTCCTCAATGAGGACCTGCTTTTTGTGCGAAGTGTTCCACTTAGTGAGAAAATCGTGCAATGTTTGGTATTTCTCACGTACCTTTTGGCGGGTGTAGTCCTTCAAACTTCCGGTGATCAGTTTGCCATTACCATCCATGTGCTGAATACGCTCGTTGAGAATGGCGACATTGACACCATTAACGTAACACTTGGGTCGAGGCGCGCTGATAATGTCACCCCCGGTAATAATTTCCGGTGGATCATTGCGGGGCTCAAAGATCACTTCATCACCATCTTCGTCAGTGATAGCGTCATTATCTAATTGCTCTTCTTCTGGAGTTTCAAATGGGTCGTCTTCTCCCAACTCTTTGACACGCACCGGATCACCGTCAAAATCAGAATCAGCGAACATGTCGGTGACGTTACGGAAATCAAGAATGGTAAAGAATGTTTTGCCAAACTCTTCGTTGATGCGAGTGCCACGCCCGATGATCTGTTTAAACTCGGTCATGGAGGCAATGTTGCTATCGAGAACAATCAGTTTGCAGGTTTGTGCATCCACCCCGGTGGTCATGAGTTTAGAGGTGGTAGCAATGACCGGATAGCGTTCTTCTGGGTTGATAAAATTGTCCAACTCGCGTTTACCTTCGTCATTGTCGCCAGTGATCTGCATGATGTATTTGGGGTTTTTTGCCATCAGATCGCTATTGGCGTTTGCCAGTGCTGAGCGCATACGCTGGGCATGGTCGATATCGACACAAAAAACGATAGTCTTGTCAAAGCGACTGGTCTTGCGCAGATATTCGGTGATCTTGTTGGCGACTGTGTCAGTACGCTCGTCGATGACAAGGCTCTTGTCGTAGTCTTTGCGGTTGTAGATTCTGTCATCTACCAGGTGGCCGTTTTTATCCGTTTTGCCCGCTTCTGGTCGCCAACCTTCGAGATCAACATTTAGACCAACACGAAGAACTTTGTATGGCGCAAGAAATCCATCCTGTATGCCCTGCTTGAGTGAATAGGTATAAATAGGATCCCCAAAGTATTCAGTACTGGAAACGACTTCTGTTTCTTTGGGTGTGGCTGTCAGTCCGATATGCGTAGCTGTTTTGAAATAATTGAGGATTTCACGCCAAGCACTATCCTCTGCAGCGCTGCCACGGTGGCATTCGTCGATAACGATCAAATCAAAAAATTCCGGGCTAAATTCCCGGTAGGCATCTTTTGCTTCATCATAATTGGTAAGCCCTTGATAGAGCGCCAGATATATCTCATAGGATTTGTCGATATTCTTGTGTTTAATAACTGTCATTTTGTCTTTGAAATGACGAAAATCACCACGCCGAGTCTGATCAATCAGGGCATTGCGATCAGCTAGAAAGAGGATGCGTTTCTTGGATCCAGCCTTCCACAGACGGTGAATAATCTGAAAAGCCGTGTAGGTTTTACCTGTGCCAGTGGCCATCGTGAGCAAAATACGCTGCTGGTCCATAGCAATGGCTTCAACCGTGCGATTGATGGCAATTTGTTGGTAGTAGCGCGGGCTGCGACTGGTGCCATCAAAAAAATAATCTTGGGAGCTGATTCGCTCAGCTTCGGGTGTGGCAATACCTTTATAGCGTTTATAGCGTTCCCAAAGTTGTGCTGGGCTAGGGAATTCATTGAGAGAGAGTTCTCTCTCAATATTGCCATCGGTAGCGGTGCGGTCATGTTCATAAAAACCGTCACCGTTACTACTGAACACTGTGGGGATATCCAGAATGGTCGCATAATCCAACCCCTGTTGAATACCTGCCATCACTGAATAGCTATTGTCCTTGGCCTCAATGATCGCGATAGGGATATTTGGCTTGTAGTAAAGAATATAGTCCGCCCGTTTTCTCTTGCCGCGCGCCCATAAATTACCCTTCACATATATACGACCATCGGTAAAGCTGACTTCTTCTCGAATTTGCTTGTGAATGTCCCATCCTGCTTTTTCCAAAGCTGGGGTAATAAACTTAGAACATATGTCCCGTTCAGAGAGATTTTTTTTCATTGTCATTGATGTGTATCTTAACTTAATTTTTCAATCAATGTTATGTAGCAAATTATCGTAAATGGCGTGGTGAAATTTTGCACTATTTTTGGAGCCGACACCCGTTCCCTCATCA
>JAGYJO010000185.1 GCA_018402095.1 bacterium | reverse complement strand
GCTACTTTATAGCGGTTCCTTTTTGAGGGAGATTTGGAGCCCCACCCCAACCCTCCCCAGGGAGGGCAAGATTTTTTTGAGGGTTCGTCCGCCTTCGCGATGCTATGGCGGACTCACCCTCAAACTCCCGGAGCTCGAGGACGAGTCGCGCAGCGACGAGTCCTCGACCAGTACGACTCCCTCCCTGGGGAGGGTTGGGGTGGGGATTTTCACTATTAAATAAGGAGTAAAACAATGAGTATAGAAAATTTGAAAACATCGCTACCGGAATCGGCCAAAGACATCAAAATAAATCTGAATACGCTTTTGACCGAAGAGGGTGCGCCAGGGTTGACGCCATTACAAACCTGGACCACCGCCTTGGCCTGCGCCTACGCAACAAAATCACCCACTGTGATCGCGGCGATCTACGCAGATGCGGCGTCCTATATTTCGGAATCGGATACCCGCGCGGCTCAAATCGCAGCGACCATGATGGCGATGAACAATGTCTACTACCGTGCCATGCACCTCATCGAAGACCCTGCACTGAAAAGCCTACCGGTGGGGTTGAGAATGCAAACCATTGGTAACCCTGGTGTGGATAAAGGGGACTTTGAACTCTATTGTCTGGCTGTGTCGGCGATCAATGGCTGCGGTGCCTGTTTGGTTTCGCATACCCAGCAGGTCCTCAAGCATGGGGTGTCACATCAGGGCATCCAGTCATCGTTGCGGATTGCCAGTGTGGTGACGGCGGCGGCACAGGCGGCGCTGATTTAGCGTATCTTGAATTGATTTTTAATCATCTGCATACGTATTGGGTTGTGATACATGGGCTGTGATTTGGAGCCGGTAGTAAGGAGGGCTGGTCGTATAAGGTAAGTCGTATGTACGTTGTATTTCAGATGTGTCTCCGGTGAAATGCATATAGTCGTGCCCTGAAAATGCAGCCCAATGACCGCCTGCGGGGTTTTGTGGAATGGCATATTTTTGTTTTGGAGTATTAATGATTAAGTCGAGTCCTGATCCGTCTATGGGCTGGTCATTGTCTTTGCGAAAGGCCCCCATAGCGATAATGATGGTGTCATAAGAGGGGTCTCGATGTTCTTTGACGCCGCAATTGTCTTTGAATATTCCGGCAATAGTGAGTGTGGTTTTGGGGTCGTTTGACCTGAGGATTGTGATGGCTCTCTTGAAGGTTCTTTGTAGCCATTGGTTGGATAAGAATGTGTGGGTGTCGTGGGTGGGTGTGCTGGACTCTAGTGTTTGGTTGGCGGCGTTGTAATTGGCCATGAATTCAAAGATCCATCCATGTATGTTTGTAATGGGTTTGCTCGTGGAGAGGTCTGGAATGTTTTTGAGAAACCTGACCATGATTTGGATGTCTTCCTGATCTTGTTCGGTATTATTGATTTTTTCGATGTAGGGATATCCGGTATAGGTCGTCGTTGGGTGTATTTGAGATGGCGGTAAAATGGATGTTCTGGATGACGTGATGGGTGTTTCTACGGCTGTGTCGGTAGTGTTTGGGAATATTGATTTGGAGCGTGTGGTGAATAGGCGTAACGCTGAGGCTTGTGGTGTCGTCGCAAGTGCGCACATGCTGAGTGTAGTGAGTTTCATCGTTAATGAGACCTTTCTATTAGCTGTCTTGGGCCCGTCTTTAATGTGTTTGTTTGTTATCGGTTGGTGAATATTAAAATTTCAGGTTTGTTTTTGGGTGGTTTAGGTTTCTCGAAGGACGCTCCGTTATCTGTTATCTTTAGTGTGTTGTTTCATGTGTATTTAAGGAGAGAGTTATGACATTGGAAAAATTTATTGCAAAGCTCAATGATGACTTGGCCAACGAATTGGCGGCGGTTATCCAATACAGCACCTATTCTGCCAAAGTGACGGGGCCCTTTCGTCCCCAATTATCCCAATTTTTTTTGACAGAAGTCGCTGATGAACAGCTACACGCCCAATTTTTGGCCAACAAAATCGTGACCTTGGGTGGGGAGCCGACGACAGTACCTGCTGTTGTGCCTGTGGTACAAGGCAACAAAGCGATGTTGGAAGCGATTATGGAAGCTGAGACAAAGGCTGTGAAAGCGTATACAGAACGTGCTGAAGAAGCAGCGGCTTTGGGACTCAAAGGGCTTTCGATAGACCTCGAAGACATGATTCGTGACGAAACGAATCACAAAGAAGAAACCCAACGTATTTTGAGAGATTGGCAGCTCTAATGCCATTGTTTGGGAAGTCGGCTTTTTTACTTGCGCTTGTGTCTGCCGTAGGTGTCGGGGTGTGGTTTTCCAAAACTTGGGCGTCGGGTCAGACGCCTGTCATGTTGCCGAATACGATTTATGAGGTGTCTGTGAAAAATGCGGATGGGGAATCTCTCTTTTTGAAGCAGTATCAAGGCAAAGTTCTCTTGATCGTGAATGTGGCGAGTAAGTGTGGCTTTACACCGCAATACGAAGGGCTGGAAGTGTTGTATCGGGAATTTAAGGATCAAGGTTTGGTGGTTTTGGGTTTTCCTTCCAATAACTTTATGGGGCAGGAACCGGGAACAAATGAAGACATACAATCGTTTTGTCAGACGACTTATGGCGTGACTTTTCCGGTTTTGGCCAAAGTCAGTGTCTCTGGCGAAGACAGTCATCCTTTGTTTCAGTATCTGACGGCGGCGCCTGGTAAGCCTGAATTGGCAGGGCGTGTGACATGGAATTTCAACAAGTTTTTGGTGGGTAGCGATGGTCAGTTGATCAACCGCTTTGGGAGTAAAGTGAAACCGGATGACAGTACATTGAGATCTGCGATTGTGGATGCCTTGCACGTTGCTAAATAATTTTTTTGTGTTTGTGAATGGCTGAATAGGGGTATCCAGTAACCGTTTTCTACCGCTAATCATTACCC
>JAGYJO010000184.1 GCA_018402095.1 bacterium | reverse complement strand
CTTTTTAGAGTTGGTCAGCTCTGCTCTGTGATTTTACCGACCAATAGTTCTGCTGCTCGGACGATGCATTCTGAGGCACATGTGCGTAATACGGTGATGGATGCACGTGGAAATGGGGGCATAGGGTGTCAGTCCAATCTTGGGTGCACAACGGCTGCGGCGAACAATCAGCTAACAGAATTGGTGGATAATGCGAATACAGTGCTGTTTGCAGGGATACGACATGCCATCGTGGCGACACGGGTTGGTAGTGTGGCCGAAAATCGTGCTGCCAACAAAGCCAAAGCCATAGATTTATTACGTTCGGCGTTGATGCAAAAAATCCACCATAACAAGGTAACGCCAGGGTCGCCGATTCATGTGAATTTGGTTTCTATTTCTTTGGTAACACCGGATAGTGTGCGGCCTCTGACTTCGCACGGATATCACGAAAAACAAATGTTGGCAGAACAGGTTGCTGCGTTGTCTTTGTTGCCAACGCTGCCGGATGCTGAGAAGCAGGCCTTACTTGCGGAGTTTGTGGATGGTTTCGGGAACTCATTTTTTGGCGATGATCAGACATTGACCATATCCGTAACCCCGTTGAATTTTGGGGTGAATGAGGGCGAAATTGCGGGACGTGCCAACCAAAGATCTTTGAACCTTGTCGGTGTACGGACTTTGTTGGAGCGTGTAAAGGCTGCGTATGTTGATGATAACAACTCTTCTTTGGAGGCCCGGTTGTATGTGAAAGTTCAGACGCTTTTTAATGACTATCAACGTGTGATAACACGTCAGAGCATGCAGCAACAGTCGAATCCGTATGTATTGCCTGTTCTGATTGCAGCATTGGCGTATCAAACAGGGTTTTCAGTATTCTTTAATTGTAAAAGTGGCAAAGACAGGACCAGTTTGATGGATGTGATGGTCAAGATCTTTATGAGGCAGTTGCAGCCGAATATGCAGTTGGATTTCGGGACGATTGATCGGTCATTGGATTACTTCGGACGATTGGAGCGTGCTTACAGAGGGCAACAATCCGGTGTCTCGAACGCTGAAACGCAGTGGCTAGTGTCGGAACAAACCGCCAATCGTGAGATGTTGTTTAATTCGGGTAACCGAGAAGTCCAAGAAGAAAATACAACAGCCTGGGGGTATAAGCTTGAAGGCAAGAATACAGCCCGTTTATTTGCCGTTGTATTCGGTATTCGCAATATGGGCGATGTGTATGGGTTTTCGAAATTAATTGATGCGTAAATCGCAAATTAGGAGTTTAAAATGTTTTTGAATGCTAAATTGGTGGCCTCTCATGAAGATCGCTTATCTCCTGATCGGAAGCCAAGTTTTGATGCTGCAGATGTGATTAGGCGGTTTGGTTTTTTTGGGACTGGCGTTCCAGGTCGAAATGAACCAAAAACCACTATTGAGCTCGACGATTTTGGCTACCACGATCAGGAATCCATGAATTTTGAGCTACCTGCTATTGATACAAGATTGAGTCAATATGATTTGCTTATGGACTTAGAAGAAATTCGGCCAGACTTTGAACAAACAATAGATCGGCCACTTTTTTCAAAGAAAGACATTTCGGCAAAATTTCGAGAAGTGGGGACTTTTTATACGGCGTTGAAAGAAAAGATGATTGCGGATGATAAAGTTCCTTCGCTTAATCAAGTAGATGATGCGATGAAATTATGGATATCTATCCGTTTTCAAATTCCAGAAATTGGACGTGCATTTATAACGGCTTCTGAATATCAAAAGACCTTTTTAAAACTATATTCGTATATAGATAAATTGGGCCATGACGTATTGGCACAACGTGTTTTGATTGCGGTGTGTGATTTGGTTGTCGTAGGTGATTTTGATAAGGCTAAAAATTCCTATCTGATCTCCAAGACGGATATCTGTGACGCTATTTCACCGTACTACGAGACACGACTGCCTGCTGTGGACGGTAATGTGGCCATACTCAAAAATGAACGGGTTTTCTTTGCCTTGGGTGAAGCTGTTGCTTTGTATGGTGAGGGGGATTGGGCCGCTGTATCAGAGAAACCAACCTCTACAGATTTACGGATTTTGAACTTTTTTCAAACCGTACTCGCGTCTTTTGGTGACAACGATAGATCGATGAAAACGTTTTGTTTAGCACTAGTGAAATGTAGCCCAGTGTTAGGCGTACAAGCTTTTCTGATGTTGCTAGAGAGGCGTTTGCCAACGTCTGCTGTGCAGCCTGTTTTTGCGAAGTTGAATGATGCGTGTAGTCTGAATGTTGGTGATAATAGAGCCAAAGCTTTTGACGTGATATTGAAAAACAGTGATCCCGCTTTGACAGTCGCGTTCATGGTTTTGGCAAAGCTTAAACAATTTTCAGATCAGCCTTCGGATGAAATTGTTTCCAATATACACGCTAAATTTCAAGAAAGCTTTTTGTCTGAGTGTTTGGTGTCGACATTGGATGCGCTTATGGAGCATATGTTTCCCGTTAGAATTGACATAGACTTCGATACAGAATCGGAAGCTTCTGATGATGCCGGTAGATCTATAGCGCATTTGGCACCGTATGGCAGACGTGGATCGGCAGAGTTTGATGGAGATCAACAAGATTGGGGATCTGTGTCGGGTGGTGTAGGGTTGGTGGATAACTTCTTTGGAGATAATGAAGACATTGTTTTGACTATTTTGAAACTTCCCTATGTGCCGGTTCATACGGAGACACTTGAAATTGGGTATGATGTTGTTCGTGGGCTCGAATCCTTCGATGAATCGAAACAGACGCGCTTGTTGTCGCGTCTCAACATGTCAGCTGACCAGTTGCGGGAAAAATGTCTGTCGATTCGACAAGCGTATGCGACAGATATCATTGATAGGACACCGTTGAAATACTACACAGGTTTTGATCGATTGAGTCGATATGG
>JAGYJO010000183.1 GCA_018402095.1 bacterium | reverse complement strand
TATAGTTTTTTCGGGGTTTTAGGTCACTGAGCGCAGCCGAAGTGTCGCCCCCCTGCCTAGGAAATGATTACCAACATTCTCAATCGTGACGCTGTCACAAAAAAAAGATATCCTCTCACTATGAAAAGACGTATTGCATGCCCAAATCCGGATTCAGATTTTTCGAACAAGTGCCTTGCCATACAGCTGGACTATCTCCACCACAAAACATGCGTGGACTTGAAACCAAGAGCCACACACATAAACGAGATGCACAAGACACTCACCGAAACGTGGGAGCCACAAAGAAACACTTACTTTGATCCCCACTGGCTCAGAAACACGCAACAATTCACAGAACAACGCAGTGCAACTTTTGAGATAGACCCCGAAGTCCCGAGCAATGCGTGGCGTAAAGCGATTGCGAATCTCGAGTACAACAACCCAGGGAATCAGTGGACAAACAAGAAGCTGCCTTTTGACGGCATCCTGATTGTCCTAAATTCGGACAAAACCGATTCCCATGCCATTGGCATCCGAAAGTCACATGAGCAGCACTATTTTCTACATGACATTCATACGGAGTCCCAAGCAGAAACGGCTGTAAATGGGTGCGTCTGCAAAGAATACAGATACACCCGCAAAGACGATTTCGAAGGAACGCTGGGCATACAGCTAGGACAGTATAGCTCCCTTGGATTCACAGAACTCTTCGTCATCAAACTCATCGAAGAAAAACCATTCGATAGATTCCTCAAACCACTGAAAGACCTCTTTCAAAGAAACCCGAAACCCACCAGCCACTGATCATTCAGGCGCAACAATCGCGGCGTGGCGGAATCATATCAACGGAACAAAAATGGAGCATTTCGACACAGCGACCCTCTTAAGCTGTATACGGTGAAAAAGACACATTCACAGCATACGCTTGTCCACCCGATTCGGCAGGCGTCATGGTCATCTCCAACGTAGCAACACAAACAGGCAAGGAAGCCACTTCAGACATCACCGTTGGCTTGATCCCTATTGTCGTGGGAATAGAAATACAAACACCCCCCGACGTATCCACCGAGACATTATAGCTCACACCTGCATTAGCAGAATTCCATCCATCCAACAGAAACCCACTACCAGATAACGAATCACTCACACGATCAGCAACGTTCAACGCGCCATCAGTAACAAGTGCCGCCGCACTTTGCTGATTTGCAAATCGCCCGATAAAAGCCCTAGCCTCATCAGGCAATGTCTCTAAGGAGACGCCCTCTGGGGCAGTAAACGACACACCCCGCTCAAAATCTTTTGACAACTGTGCAAGCCCCTCTTCATCCGACAACTTATTTTCTGCAGACACCTGAGAAAAACCAACAGAAAACCCCTCACTAGCGATTAATGACGCCGCAACATCCCCACCTTTTGAACGCGCCATATCCGCAAGAAGCGAGTCAAGAACAGGTGTCAACTTAGGACTCTCGTTCCATGGAAGCTTGCCAATCTCCGTAGAGAGTGTATCAAGCGCCGCTCCCTGACCCTCCGGGTTGCTCGATACATAAGCCGAAAACAACGAGACGGCATTCTCCTCATGTAGCAACGCTTGAGCCACCAACTGAGACGGATCCAAAACGCCGGCAAAGTCAAACAACAACGCCTCACGGCGGTCTGTATCTGGAATTTTATCGATTGCATCATGGAGTTTATTCATCCGAGATTCAGGCCCCGAGTTCCCAGTCGCAACATACTTTGTAAACAACGCTTCCGCATCGCCCTTATGCGTTAACGCGTGCTTCACAACGCGCGACGATTGACCCCTTTTAAAGACAGTTGTTTCATAACTTTTCGTATCAACAAAACGAGGCGCCTGAAGTTCCGACATATCCGGCGATTTCTTCGCCGACTCTCGGGCTTCTGCAGGGTCTGCCTCTTCCGCCGCATTGTCACGCAGGTACATATCGACATGCGTCATATTTTGCAATACGGAGGAACGCGCAGCCGACTCAGGGATTGCAGCTCTCCCCGCCATAGGCAACGGCCCTTGATCCGGCTTCTTGTTGAGATCTTCCTGCGACATGGCATTACCACCGCCACGCCCTGCATCTCTCGCCTCATCTCTCTGAGTACTCCTACCAAAAACACTCCGCATACTCATACCTAAGCCACTATTACCAAAAGACAAATTCATAAAACACCCTCCCCAAAGCAATGATGAAGGACCTATTCCCGGCACCAATCGAAAACAAACATCTAAAGTCTCTGAATATCAGGAAATAGACACTGTACCGTAATCGTTTCCTACACGAGGGGTGCGGGGGCTATCGCTGGCCCCTGAGGCCTCTCGAAGGGTGGTCCCTGAGCGTAGCCGAAGGGTTGATCCAATTCAGCACCTCCCCCAGGCGATAGCGACAACCATGCGAAGAAAGACCACCCCCAGTCTGCTGCGCAGCCAGCCCTGACAGATCGAGCCTCCTCACACTTGGGAAGGGGCCTTTTCCGAAAGCCTCCCTTCCCAAGGGGGGTGTCACGCAGTGACGGGGGGTGGTTTTGTTCCCTGCGAAGCGCCCCCCTGGTGTAGGAAATAGACACTGCGCCCGTTTTGAGATGTTGCCAAATGCTGCAGATGGGGTATTTCGCAACAGAGCCCAAATGCTATAGTTGCACCTTGAAGAAACGACACACCCCGTCGTAACACCAAGAAAAGCGGAGGAACCCATGTCCAATCTAGAAAGCTTGCAACTCACCCACGAAAACATCCACGCCAGTGACGATTACAAATCACAGGCAAATACACAAAACCATACCCTTTTCGAGGCCGCCGATAGAGACAGACTGGCCTTTTGGGACACCCAAGCCAAAGAACTCCGATGGGATCACCCCTGGAAAGAAACGCTCCAGTGGGAACGTCCCTTCGCCAACTGGTTCGTCGGCGGCAAACTCAACGCCGCT
>JAGYJO010000182.1 GCA_018402095.1 bacterium | reverse complement strand
CGGGTTTATTTACAAAAGTATTTACGACGGCTACGGTGAAGTATTTTGATACGACCGAAATAGAATTGGCGATTAGCTGGATAGGAGACGCTTAGCACTATGTCACAACATACTTCTCGTATTACTTGGAAACGTACTACTCCGACTTTTTCGTATGAAGACTACAACCGTGACCATATCTGGGAAGTCAAAGATGGGGTGACGATTTCCGCTTCAGCTGCGCCAGATTTTTTGGGGACGCATGGGCATTGTGACCCAGAAGAAGCCTTAGTGAGTGCCCTTTCTAGCTGTCATATGTTGACCTTTTTGGTCATCACGTCCAAAAAACGCTATGTGGTAGACAGCTATGAAGACACGCCTGTGGGCTATTTGGAACCCAACGAAAAAGGCATTCAAGCTATTCTTCGTATTGAATTGCAGCCCAAGGTTGTTTTTTCTGGCGAAAAACAACCAACGCTGGAAGAATTGAAAGCCTTGCATGACAAAGCCCATCATCATTGTTTTGTCGCCAATTCGATTAGGGCTGAGGTTGTTGTTGTGTAGTTATGAGGCCGTAAGTTCAGATCTACTCAAAATAAACTGCAATAAAAATTAAAAATATCCGATAACCGCGAACATTCCCTGTTTTCTAACCGTAAAGTCGTTGAGGGTACCCATCTCAACAGTCAACCACGTATGACTGGCTTTCTATATTGCACTAGGCACGTATGCTGAATACGTTTTGTCGTAACTTGAAAATGCGTACTTTGCTTACCAGGAAAGGGGATGCGTCTAAAAAATATAATAAAAGAGAGCCTTAATATGTATACACGTCTTTATTTATCAAAAAAACAGGTGGCGATTGAGAGTCCTCTCTCATTGGATGCACTGCCGGTGTTGACACTGCGAAGTCTGCTGGCGGTTGCCAATCAAGAACTACTGTCTTGTGAAGAGAGTTTCGGCGGGTTTTGGGAACGCTATGGATTTTGGGGTGCATCTCATGCGAAAGATACTATAGAGTCTACGATAGTGAACGCCCAGGGATCTGCTTGCTATGATAGGGATAATACTTATTTTAATATCGTGCTTATTCAAGCGATTAGATTTGAAAAAACAGAGACATCGGAACTCAGAGAAATTTCGCCTGAGCTGGATTTTAGATTGATCCCCTTTCTGTATGGCGAAATGAGAGATAGGGGTAGCTTGGAAACTATAAGCCAAGAACGAACGCGGATTCTTGAGAATAGCACCTATAAACATAAAGAAACCCATCTCTATTGGCTGTATCAGGCAAAAAAAGAAAGTCTGAGGGATATGGAGACAGTGGCAACACTTCGGGAAACGATTCTGTCTGCCAAAGACGATGATAGCTATCGTGTTTCTGAACTGGGTTGTCTTTATGCTGCGGTTGGTATTCCTATGTCGCTTGAGGCCCTCAGAACGAGATGTATGCGGTTTTGTTTTCTGGTATGACTGATTCCGATAAAGTAGAGGTTTTGACATCCTTGTATAAGGCTAGTGAGATAAGCGGTGAATTTATCACTGAAGCCTTTTTCGGAATTATGTCTTCCTCTATGCTGCAACAGGTTAAATTTAGTGCCGTTGAAAACCTATATCGTATTGGGGGCGCCCATTTAAAAGAGGTGCATTGTCATCTGGCCAGTAAGGTTATTTATGAGTCCAATATGACGAGTAAGGATCAATATACGCATCTTTGTAACTTGTACCAGATCTTTTCTGGACAGCGAACTGCTGGCTTTTTTTCTGACGAAATCAATTCGATTGCGGATGATGCCTGTCATATGGACGCTCTAGATAAAGCCGCTATAATCGTGAAATTATGTCAATTTGGTGCGGCCTATTTGACGGAAAATGTGGTTATGAATGCTCGGAATTGTATTTTGAATTTTGATATGCAGCCTGAGGATACCTTTCGGCGACTCATTGGTTTGTATCGTGCTGTATCTGGTCGTATGTCTGATGCGTTTGTGTTCATAGAAAAAAACGTTATTTGGGGGACTACCCTTTCGGATAATTACAAGAATTATCTATGTATCGATCTAGATGAGCCCGGATCTATTGATGTGCAATTTGTGATTCATACAGAGAAAGTTTTGGTTAGTCAGCGTAATGAGAGTGATCCTAGGTATCTGGTTTCTTGTCAGAAGAAAAACCGGTGTACGATTAGTTAGGCTATGTTCGGGTTTTTTGGCTAAGACCCGTCATTTCTTTTGGTTTAGAAAATAAACGTGCTAGAGAATTTTAGGCCTTTGAAATCTTCGTTTTGGACGTAGGTGAGATCTTGTATGAAGTCTTGCATTTTGAATGTGAATGTTGCTGTTAGATAGTTCTTGTTGAACCTGTGATCATAGGCGATTTTGGTGCTACATAATCCCGGTAAAATAGGCTGCTCTAGGCCGATACTGAGCGAGGGATTTAGCCTGAGATCGACGGGTCTTTCCGCAAGTGTGTCGTAATTGCTATAGGTGACGCCTAGAAACCCAAATGCCAATCCATTTGTAAAAGTCTGGTAAGCGTGACCTAGTGCAAATGACTGATGGCTTAAGACTGTGTTTTGGTATGCAATGCGGCTATTGAGCTTCCAGGAGTAGTTGTCTAATACGCTGTTATGTCTGGTGATATTTGCAATGTCCGCGAGTGTGAGTTCTATCATGGCGCTTTTTTGGGGCTGCAAAATTACACGGGAGGCTAAAATGTTAAGTCTTTTGCTTTCTAAATTCCCAAACGCATCGTAGTCGCTGTAATGAATGGGCGCATAGCGCAGGCCTGTTTGGTTGTCATAGCCCTGGTCGATCCCCAGGCTGTTGGACTTAATAAGGGCGACTGTACTTTCTTTTGTATGGGGTGCACGTACTTTGTTATCACCTTGCTTTTGTAATTCTGCGTAGGCTTTTATCCCGAAAAATGCAGTTGAGATTTAAAAATGGGC
>JAGYJO010000181.1 GCA_018402095.1 bacterium | reverse complement strand
ACGACACATTAAGAAGACTACACAAAAACAAAAATCAGATAAGAATGCAGTTTTCAATCACATGCAAGGATAAGAAAAAATGTTTAAACCTGCACAAAAAAGGGTACTTTTGAGCTAGAGCCGAACAAAAATACACGTAAAACAGGGCCATAGCTCACAAACAAAAGGCCCCTACTCTCAATACAGAAAGAGAGGTTGGCACAGTTTATGCAAAACATCCCAAGTATAATGCAAAAATACATTCAACAATCGTTACTGGGTCTTTTCTTCTTACTCTCTATTATGGGTGTAAGCACAAGCGCCATTGACACCGTCAAAGGCGTTCAACCCAGTAGCCTAGCAGTTACGCTTTACAGCAGCCGCTCGGTAGGCGCAGGCTATCAAGGTACTTTTTTCATCAAAAGTACCGAGCTCATAGACATTAGCAACAAAATGCTACAACGAGCAGGTGTTCAATACACGCTAACGAAAGACAATACGCGTAGTACACTTGCTAGTTACGTTACAACAGAAGCTGTAACAGAAGATACCAAAACCACACCAACAGTGATCTTGGTAGCGGTCGATACACCGTCTTTTTCCGAAGTAAACCAAAAACTCAAACAGGCCTCCGAAGCGAATAATGACGCATCAAGACAAAGCAATGGCATTCTTTTTTCTGATGTATCCTCACTACTTCATCAATAGGTACGTACGGTTTCCGTATAAATACAGGATTGCCATGCTTGTATGGACAGTCACGCTACTAAGCCCGGCCCTTGCCATTGATGATATTAAAAAAATAAATAGCATGGACGTAGAAAACCTGCGAGCAGATCGTACACGGCTCGTATTAATGGAAGGACATGGCAGCGTCATTCAATATTTACCGGGCATAGAAACGCCTTTTTACAAACAAAGACAACGCCCCACAACCCAAGAGAAAATATACCCCGAACCTTGGCGTCAGGTACGCCCCAAAACAATCGCTCCCCGGACATCCAGCAATACCACGGCCATAACCACCACAAAAAAAGTCACCCAGGAAAAAAGAGACGAAAATTCAAAAACGGGAGTCTCGTTCGAAGAGATGGTAATACAAACCCTACCAGAAAAAGAATATTAGGCGATCCCAAGACCACAAACAGGATACGGTTAGCTATTTTTTCGAGAATATACCCGCAATTTAGCCGATTTTGCACGTGAGTTTTCCCGCACTTCATCCTGATCCGCCAACACAACATGCTTGGTCATCATTTTCCATCCAGGCAACGCTCGCATACCATGCTTAACCAAGCGATCTTCCTGCGAATGAAAGGTCAAGAAAGCGACACGACCCTCCTCTGCCATCACAGAATCCAACAATGCTATAAGTGTTTCAAGTTCCTCAAATTCACGATTCACATAAATACGAAGCGCCTGAAAAACCTGGGCAAAATGCCGCATCATAATCGGTCTTTTGCCAAAGTGGTAACTGGCTTTGATCAAATCACGTAGCTGTTCCGTGTCTGAAATCTGACAATTACGTCTAAAAGACAAAATATTTTGAACCAATATTTTGTTTTGATGTAATTCCCCATAGCGAAAGAAAATATCTGAAAGATCTTGTGCTGAATACGTATTCAAAACATCTGCAGCAGAAACCTCATCAGAGGGATTCATACGCATATCCAAAGGTCCGTCATGCAAATAACCAAATCCCCGTATAGGATCGTCTAGCTGCATAGAGGACATACCCAAGTCGACCAACAGACGATCTACAGACTTGGGATACACTACATTTTTGTCATTTTCAGGAGGTGTTTTCACATTCTCAAGAAACCCCGCATAGGTCTCCTGAAACACACTCACGCGTGCATCTTGAGAAAAGCGTGTCTTCAAACAATCCACAGCCATAGGATCACGATCAGCCACGTACAAACAGCCTTGGTCCCCCAACTGCGCAAGCATGGCAGCACTATGCCCCCCATACCCCCCTGTCCCATCTACAACACACTGTCCAGCAGAAATCGCTAAAAGCTCTAAAATCGGCGCAACTAAGATAGGGACATGCATGCTAATTTCTCCTTCAGAATAACGGTCTTGGACTGCGACTTTTCCCCACTTGGAACCAACAAAACGTGACCAATTCGACCTTCATTTTCCAGAGCCCGCCACAGCAGGTCATACGCTGTGCGTGAAAAAGGGTCTACCCACCGATAGTCCGACCCATCAAACACGTACAAAGACATATCCACAGGCACCCCACGCAACCGAAGCAGCGCCAAG
Source organism: bacterium (assembly GCA_018402095.1). Lineage (GTDB taxonomy): Bacteria > Margulisbacteria > Marinamargulisbacteria > SXXA01 > SXXA01 > M30B43. Next base: position 750 of record JAGYJO010000181.1, on the reverse strand, counting down.
GGCGGATACATGTCCCATACCTTGATACGTGGTTTATAGAAAACAAAGTCAACGTGATACAGAAGCGTATAAATAGTGACACCAATAGACTTCAAACGATAGGGAGTGCCCGCCAATATGTCACACATGGCCAAAAACGTATCATCTTCATTTTTGCGATCATCCCGATACTCCGTAGCAATACAATAGGCATCAGCGACAGGAACCGGACCACGCCATCTCTTCAACATCTCAACAGAGCCCCCCAAGGATGCCGTCTCCAAAACGCCATAAAAAGGAAACCCCATCACAGCAAGATCCGGCTCCCCATTTTTCAAACGACACAACTGAATCACCACATTGGGCGATCCCTCCGAATAGTTACTTGTCCCATCTATGGGGTCAATAATCCAAACTGCAGGCGTCGCAGTGACAGACATCCCGGCATAATTACCTTCTTCACCGATAATATAGTCCTTCGGAAAATGTGTAGAAATCCACAACCGAAAAAGACCCTCTAAACCAAGATCTACCTCTGTAACAATATCATCTGGCGCTGATTTTTCATGAGAAGCGGCAACCCCCTGCCCCACAAAAGCAAGCGCCATAAATACCGGCACAATCTGCCTCAAAACCTGTTCGATTTGTGGTGCTTCCTCACCAGGATGCGTATGAAAGGCAAGCCAAAAGGCAGGAGATACAGGCACACTAATACGATCATGTGCCATAGCCGCCGTATGATAATCCCCATTCGGCCAAACCGGTAAATGT
>JAGYJO010000180.1 GCA_018402095.1 bacterium | reverse complement strand
TCGCGAGACATGTCCTCTTCGGTTACATTCGAGGATAGCGACTCTTGAATCGTATCAACATCTATGTCCGAAAACTGGCGATTTTTGTAGTGTTTTCTCAAATAGTCCATGAGTTTGAACTGGGCAATAGCGAATAGCCATGGCTTGAAAGGACGCTCGGTATTATAGGTATGACTGGCGTTGTGAATACCCATCATGATTTCTTGGACAATGTCTTCTCTCTCTGACACGGCACTCACACGACGACTTACAAAAGCCATCAAAACAGGCCTCAACTGGGTCAATAAAACCCCATACGCCTGATGATCTCCAGACTGAGCACGACGCATCAAGTCGCCCCAATCATCATGATGACTCAGTTTTAGTCTCCCCGATTCGCAGAGACATGTATTTCCGCCGCACGCGCGTTCACAATACACCCGGATTTAACAACACGAAGCACCACCGTTTGAATACGTTTGTCATAAGCCAACACCTGCTGCAACACATGTCCGGCAAATGTCTCGATCAATTCAAAGGTCGCAAGTGCCGCCCAGCGGGTCACCATGTCCGACAAAGCCGCATAATCAATGGTATCCGCCAGAAGATCCGAGTATAAGGACGCATCGACATCACACGCCAACGTGAGGTCCAACACCAACGTTTGTTTCGCCAAACGCTCTTCAGGATAAACCCCTATCAGCGTCGAAACCGCCAATTCTCGCACCACAATGGTCATCATAAGCGTAAACTAAAGCGGTTATTGGGCGTTTCATGCAAGCGAATACGCTTCAACACACCCAAACCAGCCGTCTCCCATTTTTGCACCAAGACTTGCACCATATGTTCGGTCGTACACAATCTGTCTACAAAATCCACGTGTTGATCCAATGCTTGATAATCCCACTCAGCCAAGAGCCGATCTAAGTGCTTCTGAACCATAGACATCGGCGCATCGGTGCGCACACTTATTTCCACATCAAAGGTATGGCCATGTGGACGATGGCATTTGCCAAAACACGCTTCATTGTCGGCCAGGCTAAACGTCGGATTATCCAAACGATGGGTCGCCGTGTAAGACCCGGATACGCCCACCAACACCGCTGTGTCTGCGGCAGAAAAAGAGAACGCCCCCTTCGGCGTCGTGATCACAGCCCGTTCATATGAGAGGCCAGACGCGCCGACAACCGACAGAATCGATTGGATTGCTAAATCACCATCACCGGTCAAAGACAACCCAGAAATGGTATCTGCTATCTGTGAGAGACGTGCATAAACCTCAGGATCCGACACAAGCACCCCTGTGGTTTCATCTGGAATACCGGACAACGAGAGGGTCAAGTTCACAGAGCCAGATCCCCAGTAGTCGAAAAAACGGGCATGCCCTAGCGCCTGCTGCCAATGCCGTTCAACACGTCCATTGGCGTAAGCCGTCGCCGCACTGACCGGCGATTCGATGATATGCACATGATGGGGTGCATAGTGCCTATTCTCAAACACAGTTTGAATTTCAGATAGCAAAACACGCGCCATATTTTCAGGTGTCGGCAATGACGTCGCAAAAGCCGCCACATCATTGAGCACATAGTGATCATATCGGGGCAACACATGGGCCAAGACGTCTCGTTTCACATGCGACAATTCAATGATCATGCCCGTTTCTGGATCCAGAGGTCCCGAAAAACCAGCATACATGACAAAGTTATGCCCATGTCCGTAAACCCCACGGGCGTTGTCCCCAAAAACAAGTTCATTCTGGGTATCTGACCACTCAGGCCGACGGTAATAATGGGACGCCGCAAACTCAAAGCGTTTACTGGCAATCAAGCCCCCCATTATTGGAAAGACTGCGCTTGGCGCAAAAACGCATCGCGTAATGACAAATCAGTCTTAAAGACACCCGTCATAGATTGGGTAGTCATCACGGCATGTTGACGCTCGACACCACGCATCATCATACACATGTGTTTGGCTTCCATCTTGACAGCAACACCTGGCATCTACCTCCATAATGGCCTGACTAATTTGCTTGGTTAACTCCTCTTGGATCTGAAGGCGTCTCGCAAAGATATCCACCACACGGGCTATTTTGGACAACCCCAAAACCTTGCCATTGGGCACATAGGCCACATGACATTTACCAAAGAAAGGCAACAAATGGTGTTCACACAACGAATAAAACTCAATATGTTTGACCAACACCATGTCATCCGAAGAGGTTTCAAAAACCGCACCATTGACCACTTCTTCCAAAGATTTTTCGTAACCACTGGTGAGATAGGCCATGGCTTTGGCGGCACGCTCCGGTGTTTTGACCAAGCCTTCTCGTTCGACATTTTCGCCTACAGCGGTGATCAAATCACGATACAACTCCGACATTTTTTCAATTGACGCCATTACATTAGGCTCCTTTGTTGTCTAACAATGCGAAAAAAACAGCCTCAGGATGCTCAGCAACCTTCACATTTTCCCAGATTTTTTGGACCAGCCCATCAGGCCCTATCCAATAGGTCGTACGGGAAATCCCCATATACGTACGTCCATACTGTTTTTTTTCTTGCCAGACACCGTAGTCTTCCGTGACCTGACCAGATTCATCACTCAGCAAGGGAATCTCCAATTTGTGTTTGTCACAAAACTTTTTGTGTGACACAACAGAGTCTCTAGACACCCCCAAAACAACGGCATTATGGGCTTTAAAAGACATCGCCAACGCACCAAAGCCAATCGCTTCACGGGTACATCCAGGCGTATCATCTTTAGGGTAAAAGTAGAGAATAAGGTTTTTACCTTTAAATTGTGACAACGAAACCATCTCTCCATCCTGATTTTGCAATGAAAAAGAAGGTGCTTTCTGACCAACAGTAAGCATAAAGGATTCCTCCGAAAGGTAAATATGTGCCCCAAAATAGACACAGACAGGCTATCAAACAAGTACTCTAAATACTACTTTAGAAAAAACAAATAAACAACGCTATTGAGAGCGCTATTGGTAAGCCTTTCCTAGATGGGGGGAGAGGTACAGGGGGCGAAGCCCCCGAAAAGAACATCTTTCGCTCAGCTTT
>JAGYJO010000018.1 GCA_018402095.1 bacterium | reverse complement strand
TTCATCAAAACCACCGGACACACTGTCCCACCACCTATCAATATTATTGATAACGGTTTCTTCCGTATTTTCAAAGGTCTGCAACGCTTGTTCTTGCTTTGCTAAAATCTCTTTAGAAGCGACCTCTTTTGTCGCAACTGTTGCCGCAGCATCAGGAAGTTCAAGCTCAGAAAGCTTCCACGTCGGCGTTGCTTTTTCCGGCACGCTATTAATATCAGGAAAGCCGGAAGCTTTACCCAAGATCTCACGCAAAACATCATCAGAACGGGTCCGTGCTTCCCACAAACGATTCACAAAATCAAACACCTGGGAGTCTTCCCAATACTGCCAGATACCTGAGGATACAACTGTATGAAAGTTTGCATACACATCAAACGAGTCAATGTCATTATCCGTAAAAGGATCCGCCACATTCTCCCACTTCAGACCTGGGTTTTCAGCCCCAAATGGATTTTTTAATTTTAATTTTTTCTCCAAATCCATACCTTCAAAATCTGTATCCAAAATCTCATCGACGCCCTGATTGATCATCGTCCAAATTTCGGGATCCAAATTTTGCAAAATATTACGAGGCGACATCGAGGAATTATGCAAAGCACTATAGAAAGGACTCTTCTGAAACCGCATGTAATTCTCAGAGTCGCCCGCCTTAAAGGGGTTTGAACCAATCCCTTCCATCAAGTTCAAATTATGCGGGGAAGTATGCCCTTCACCAGGCACATTTTCCATCAGCTTAAAGAAACCTTCTTCAAAGATTTCTTTCTCAAAACTATACTTATCCACATCCGTCACGGATTGCGACTTAATAAAATCGGGCAAATATACATAGCTGGGGTCTTTAACCCGTTCAAAGTTGAATTTATTTTGCGTCATATCAGACTTGGCCAAAACATCCTGGGGCAAAAAGCTAAAGCCTTCATATACTTTAGAGATAGCCCTATTCACCATAACGCGCTGCAAGGCAGGATCCATCGCCGGTGCCGCACCCGACACAGCCGCATTCGCTGTGGGCGTTGTTTTCCCAACAGATTTTTCCACATTTTCCTGAACCGACTTAAACAACGTCTCGTAAGCACTAAGCTTCTTCTGCACGAGATCATCTGATTCAAGATTAATATTTTTATCCGACCGAACGTCCACCCTTGGCGCAAAAAGAGAGGGCTTCACCTGCTCCCGATATGGTTCCATTTCAAACATAATAACTACCCCTAATGCTTAGTTTTGTAGGGTCCAAAGTTTCTTTTCGTTCGACAACCCTAATTTTGACATACCGCTCATAGACTCTTTACGTGTTTCTAACGTTTCCATATAAATCTGAATCGCCAAAAGCCCCCCTGTAGAATCAATACTCGCTGTAATACCAGTCTCCAACTCAACTTGTCCGTCATTCACCAAAGAAGATTGCACCCGACTCAATTCATCAAAGAATGTTCGCTGTGCACGATATTCGCCATAGGGAAAATCGTAAATCGTATTAATCTTGGTTCTATTAACCATAGAAATAAGAGAACGCCCTGCAAGATCATTACTGTTTACATTTGCCATTACGCAACTCCCTATCTATGCGACGACAACGACGCATTTTGAGCTTTCAAACCCTTTGAACCCAAAGCTTCCAACGTTTTCTTGGCAGACTCCACGCCCTGAAGATACTGCTGCCAGGCCAAAAGATCCCCAGCACTTTCAAAGCTCAATTCTTCAGACCCAACTGTCACCGGCTCTTCTGCAACCAACGCGTTTTGAATACGGCTCATTTCGTTATAAAAACTCTTTTGCGCCAAATAGTTGCCAAATTCAAAACTATATTTTTGAGAGACATTCGCATCTTTTTGCAAAATTTTGATCTGGTTTGAAACACCAACACCAATTGTTGATCCACCAATCTGCTGAAACGATCCTGCCATAAGTCACCTCGTTATCTGTGTTTTTTCGTAGCTATACCCAAACCTTAAGGTAGCTATACTTACGAAAAAACAAGGGGCCGGGAAACCCGACCCCTTGCAGTACAATACTGGCTACTAAAAATTAACCTGCAGCCTGTTTCACACCTTGTGCCGCAGCACCTACGGATTTGGATACTTTGTTTGGGATACCAGCACTAACTTGGTAACGCGTTTCTGCTTCAGTGATACCCAGCTGAGCTTCGACCATGCTACCTAACGTTGTTCCAGAATCATCATCCGCATCCAAATCATCACGGATAGTTTCTAGCTCTGTGGTATAGGTGTCACCAGCTGCCTTACCTGCCGCAGTACGATCACTCGAAATATCTAAACTAACATCAGCCATTGTAGTTGCTCCTTCCCTCTAAACGAGGATAATAATAGGTATCGCAGATGAAGACAGAATCTCATGTATTGATGTTTTATGATGAATCTGTGCTGCCTCTACGACAGTTGCATAAGTTGGTTTTAAGGACCTCGTTATGCTAACCCTATTTTACCCATAGGAGCCATCATGAAAACATCGAAAATTCTCAATGCGTTGACACCACCCCTCCCTGGGGAGGGGTGGCCTGCGGGACTGAAAGGGCGCAGCCCTCATTTTTATGGTTTGCAAAGCTGAGCTGGCACCTGTGCAAAAATTTATCTAAAATAGGGCACACACGGGGGTGTGCCCCTACTGGGGCATGACATGCATTGGGGCTGCAGGCATAAACTTTGAAATATCCCGACGGAAAATCATATCCACATCACCAGTAGGACCGTTTCTTTGTTTCGCAATAATCAACTTGGCAACCGAATTTTCTTCGGAATTGTTTTCATAATAACTGTCTCTATGAATAAACATGACCAAGTCAGCCGTCTGCTCAATTTCCCCAGACTCCCGCAAATCGCTCAACTGAGGCCGCTTGTCTTGGCGTTTTTCAACGTCCCGACTCAACTGAGACAACGCAATAATCGGAATCTTCGATTCTTTTGCAAAGGCTTTAACCTCCCGAACAATTTCTGAAATCTCTTGGTATCTATTTTCCACACGGGATTTTCCCGAACGCATCAACTGCATGTAATCAATTACAATCAATTTCACGTCAGCATCCATCTGCAAACGACGGGTTTTCGCACGCAATTCCAACGGTGAAATGCCAGGACTGTCATCAATATACAAAGGGGCATCTGCCAAACGCCCAAACGCTTGATTCAAATCTTTGTATTCATGGTCTTTCAAATTTGCAGTCCGCAAACGCTTGGTATCCAATTTGGCCTCAGCACACAACAGCCGTATCGCCAGCTGCTCCTTGGGCATCTCGCAACTAAACACCGCCACCGCCATCTGCTTGTTCAACGCCGCATAGGCCGCCAAGTTCAGCGCTAATGTTGTTTTACCCATAGATGGCCTAGCGGCCAGAATAATCAAATCCCCCGCCTGAAACCCAGAGGTCATTTGATCTAAATCCTTAAACCCTGTAGGAACACCCAAGATCTTATCTTCGCTTTGATACGTCGACTGCATCGTATCAAAAACAGTATTCAACACATCTCGCAAAGGCACAAAATCTTCACGAATCGATTCTCTGGTCAACGCAAGAACCGATCGTTGGGCTTCCTCTAACGCAAGCTTCGCTTCTTGCGCATCATCAAACCCCATCTTGACCATATCAGAACCCATATCAATAATGCGCCGCAACAGGGCTTTTTCCATCACGATATCAGCATACCGCTCAGCATTGGACGCCGTCGGGACTGCATCCGCCAATTCCGCAAGATACACACGTCCACCAACATCTTCCAGGACCCCATTTTTCCGCAGCTCATTGGCCAAAGTCACCAAATCCACAGGCTCACTACGCTGGTACAAAGACAAAATCGCCTTATAAATATGACCGTGACTATCTCTATAAAAGTGTTCCGGTTTGACACGCCCCAAAACAACAGCCATCGCCTGTTTGGAAAGCATCAAAGCCCCAATAAGAGACTGTTCTGCATCCAAATTTTGTGGGGGAATTAATTCTCTAGCCATGAGATACGATCTCCTTCTTGTCATGCAACAACGGTACTATTTTCGCCAAGGCATGATGCCTATGGCTCATCAAATTCTTAGCATCATCAGACAGTTCAGCCACCGTTTTTGTTTCGCCATCCGGCACAAAAATCGGATCATAGCCAAAGCCACGACCCCCTCTCACCGACAATGCCAAACATCCATCCAAGCGCCCCCCAACAACATGCGACGATCCATCTGCAAAACGAATCGCAATCGCACAATAAAAATACGCCCGACGGTCAACAGCGTCACCCAATTCCGCCAAAAGATTTTTACACTTATCCGCAGATGTGACCCCTGGATAGCGGGCAGAGTACAACCCTGGACGTCCATCCAAAGCCGCCACACAGATACCCGAGTCATCCAAAAGAATCCCGCCCGGCACCAAGGGCAAGGCCATAACTTTTTCAGCGCATTTTCTCAAACGTATTGCCATCTTCGACAATATCAGGAAGAGGCCCAATCAAATCCGTCACACTTCGCACATCATATCCCTGCAAGATCGTCTGAATTTCTTGTACTTTCCCCGCATTAGAGGTCACAACATAGATAGGCACATTAAACATAGATTGAGACGCCATGAGATTAATTCCGTTTCACGGCATAGACGTCGTCTATTTGGGTCAGCGCCGACCGCAGCTTATGCACCTGCACACTATCGGTAACATTAACCACAAGCGTGGCCCGCATACGACCACCTGTTTTGTAGGTTTTGGTTTTGATTTCTTGAATATTAATTTTGTTATCCGTGACCTTGTGAATAATATCCTGCAAGATCCCCAAGCGATCAAAAGCATCTATCTGCAGCGTAGCCGAAAACAGGTAGCCCGATGACTCCGCAATCCAATCTACAGCAACCAACCGCCCATGCTCCGAAACAGGCAAACCCAATACATTCCGACAATCTGCCCGGTGAACAGACACCCCATAACCCACAGTCACATAACCCACTACGGCATCACCAACAACGGGACCACAACACTTGGCCAAACTGGCCATAATGCCGGACTCTCCCATCACCATGACAGGCAAGCCCTTTTGTGGACGAGACGGCCGCTTCATCACGGCCACCGCAGCCAACGCATGATCTGCATCAGCAACCACCTTTTGCAATAGCCCCGCGAGTGCATGCTCAATCGCACGCGGACCCAGCTCTCCTTCAGCCAATTGCAAATACAAGTCTTCTTCTCGTCCAAGGTTCAACACGCCCAGCAATCGCTCCAACATATCACGCTGCAAAACCTCTTTGGGCACATACCCCAGAACCACAATCAGTTTTTCTAGCTTTTCTTTCCCTTTTTCAATGGTTGTCTGTTGGTCCTGCTTTTTGAACCATTGCTTGATTTTGGCTTTGGCGTGACGGCTATGAACCAATCGCAACCAATCCACTTTTGGACAAGGCGTCTTGGTCGTCAAAATCTCCAAACGATCTCCACTCTGCAAGACATATCCCAATGGCACAATCTGGCTATTCACCTTTGCCCCAACCGTGCGATGCCCTATTTCTGTATGAATTTTATACGCAAAGTCCAAAGGCGTTGCACCTTTTTGGAGCACCTGAACATCCCCTTTGGGGGTAAAAATAAACACCTCATCAATAAACAAGTCCAACTTCAAGTTTTGCAAAAAATCACTTGGGGTTGTCCGCTCTTTTTCAGACTCCAAAATTTGTCGAAGCCAGGCGAAGTCCCCGTCAAAGTTGGTACGAGAAGCGCCTTCTTTATACCGCCAATGCGCTGCGATTCCAGACTCAGCAACGGAGTGCATATCGCGGGTCCTCAATTGAATTTCCACAGGACTCCCACCCGGACCAATCACGGTGGTATGTAGAGACTGATACATATTTGTTTTGGGCATGGCGATATAGTCTTTGAAACGCCCGCTCAAAGGACGGTATCGCGCATGAACCAGACCCAAAACCTCGTAACACTCCCGCAAAGACGACACAATAATCCGAATCCCCAAGGTGTCATACAACTCATCGAAAGACAGGTTTTGAGAAGTCAATTTTTTGTAAATACTGTAAAAGTGCTTCGGTCGACCCGAAATTTTGGCAACAATTTTTGATTCCGACTCAATATAGTTTTTGAGCTCCGCAAGCAGACTATCAACGTATTGTTCACGCTCTTCACGACGCGACGCAACCATTTTTTTGATACGCTGAAACTCATCATGCTGCAAATAATAAAAAGACAAATCTTCCAATTCCCATTTCAAAGACCACATTCCCAAACGATGGGCCAATGGGGAAAAAATCTCGCGGGTCTCACGCGCAATAGCCACCTGCTTCGTAGGCGACATATACTTGAGCGTTCGCATATTGTGCAGCCTATCCGCCAATTTAATGATCACCACGCGCAAATCTTTTGCCATCGCCAAAAACATTTTCCGGAAATTCTCAGCCTGTTCCTCTTCTTTGGATTGAAAAGAAATACGACCCAACTTGGTCACACCTTCGACCAACTGGCAAATATCCGCACCAAACACCTTTGTCATTTGTGCCGGTGTAACCCCACTATCCTCGATAGTGTCATGCAACAACGCTGCGGATACCGTCTGAGGGTCTTGCTCCAAATCCGCCAAAATATACGCCACTTCCAAAGGATGCTGAACAAAAGGCTCCCCAGACATACGCACTTGCCCCTCATGGGCCTCTTTTGCAAAGTCATAAGCACGGGCTATCAATTGAACAGAAGATTCAGACATATACTGACGTGCACGAAACTGTAGCTCGAGAGGGTGTGTGTGGCTTCATCTCACATCCACCAATTGCAATTGAGGCAAGCGCCGCCACCCCATGTAGTGACTTCCAAATGGAAGAAGCCAACTCCGGGATTTTTCTGCTGCAACGCAGGCAGTTTGTGCGCCAAACCAAAACCGGTGCATCCACGACACGGTCTCTGACATCGTCGAAAAAGTCACCTTCACATGTTTCCCTTTCCCTACCAATCACCATGTCGATAGGTGTCCATTGATTTGTATAAAAAATGAGCGCCAGTTCGCTGCCCCAAATGGGGCCAACTGTTGCAAGGCCTCAACCAATTTCAAGCCCACATCACCGGGCAACAGCGTCGCATCAATCTGCACAATAGGCGAGAGAGAGCTTCAGGCGACAATGTCTCTTTTGCATACTGCACCAACACACGGCGAAGTTCAGAATACGATCCGACACAATACTAAAACCAGCCGCTTCTTTGTGCCCGCCAAATTTAACGCCGATTCTTTTTCAATGATAATAATTTGTAAATATCCACCTCACCACAAGTACGCGCAGACCACGACCCAGCTCTCCAGTATCCGAGATCATCACCACTGGACGAGAGTATTTCTCCACCAATTTGGATGCCGCAATACCAATAACCCCGGCATGCCAAGCCATCCCATGCAAGACCAACACCGGATCTTTATCCAAACCCTGCTCTTTAATTTGTTTCAGAGACTCGTCGAGAACCGCCTGCCCAATAGCCTGACGATCCATATTCATCCGACACAAAGCACGCGCCAAATTGTCCGCTTCAGTGCCATCTCTCGTCATCAGCAATTGGGCCCCAAACATGGGGTCAGCCAAACGTCCGGCAGCATTGAGACGTGGCGCAATCACAAAACCCACATCACGGGCAGACACATAGGCTCTGTCAAACTCACTTTCTCTCAAAAGGGCATCTATGCCAGGACGTTTTCGCTGAGACAACACCCGCAACCCATAAGAGACAAAACGACGATTTTCACCCACCAATGGCGCCACATCTGCCAAAGTCCCCAAGGCCACAAGATCCAACTGCGCTTTCAAAGGATACTCATACGCATACAATTCACAGTACGCTTTCATAAACACATACACCAAACCCGCCGTACAAAGACCGTACAGCGGATGATTCTCAGGCAACACTTTGGGATTCAGAATGCCATGCGCTGGCGGCGTAGGATCTGGAATCGTATGGTGATCCAACACCAGCACTTCGGTCTTGCCATTGGCAACTATGGCTGTGATTTCAGCCACATTGGTGACACCACAATCAAGGGTAATGACCATATCAAAGGTCTGCATCCAAGCAACCTGAGTCATAGACAACCCATAGCCATCCTTGAAACGATGGGGCAATTTAAACACAGGCTCTGCGCCCAGAGAACGCAAGAAAGACACCATCAGGGCAGTAGAAGTCATCCCATCTACATCATAATCAGCATAAACCAAGATACGCTTTGACTGTGCAATAGCCTGATGTACCAGCGCTAAAACAGGGTGCATATAGTCTTCTGGAAAAACAGCATCGGGCCGTAACTCCGGCTCCAAAAAACAACGCAAATCTGACAGCGACGTCAGTTTACGATTGAGTAACAACTGGGCCACCATAGGATGGCAGCCCAAACGTTGGCTAATTTGTGCGGTTAATTCCGGTTGTGCCGGAAAGATTTGCCAACGTCGATCATGAGACATAAAACCTAATCGACACGAATTAAGAAGAGTTCTTGTCCGTACTCTACCGGCGACGCATTAACCACGCAGATCTGCTCTACAATCCCGGAAATTTCCGTTTCGATTTCATTGAACAATTTCATCGCTTCAACAATACATACGGACTGACCTACTTCAACCCGATCACCCACTTTGACATAAGGCGCTGAACCTACGCTGGCTGCCGCATAAAAAGTACCCACCATCTGAGACTTAATAGGAACCAATTTTTCATCACGGGCCACTGGGACATCAACAGCCACTGGGGCAGGCGCCGTTGGGGCAGTCATTTGAGGTTGTTGTACAACATAACTCTGTACATTAGATGTGGAAATTTCTTTCTTAATTTCCACCTTCATATTGTCTACTTCAATACTAAAGTGACTAATCTTCGCTTCTTCTACCAACTGAACAAGTCTTTTAATTTCTTTTAAATCCATCGTGTAAGTGCTCCTGTATCAAAATAAAGAAGGCATGCATTGCATTGCGACTAACAATATCGTGAGGCGCATTGTAGCGTTGAAAGCCGCTGGCGTCTACGAGAGGTCATCAAAACCTTTCAAAAAAACACCATTCTCTACGAAAAGTAGCTTTTTTTCGAAAAAAAACAGCCAAAAACACTAAAAAACCTGCCCAAGCCCAAAATGAATAATCCAATCTTCTCCCCAGGCACTATCGAAACGCAAAGGCCCCAATGGGGTAAAAAACCGAACACCCACACCATAGCCGGACTTGAAGGTCGATAAATCTAAATTTTCTGACCACTCCCCAGAAAAGGCTTTTCCAATATCATAAAAAGCAACCAGCTGTACCACATCGTTCAAATCTTGCCGAAGCTCCGTATTAAGCAACAATTCCTTATTACCGACAAAAGGCGGATAACTGTCTTTATATCCGCGCAAAGACATACTCCCGCCCACTTGATACCCCTTCCGCCTCAAAAAGTATCCACAGCCGTATCATTCGGCTGAAACAATCCGCCCAACACATGCGCCCCAATCGTCGCACCGTCCCACAACCCCACAAAGGTGGGGCGGTATGCGTGGTAATACAGAAAACTAAGCCCCCAGCTCACCACCCTTTTCCGCATCTACCGCCAAATAAAAGCTGTTTTTAGGCTATTCACATCTTGATACACGCAATGCAACAAAAGTCCCAAGCTAAATGCACGCAAACTATAAGGAGACAAATCATTGTCCTCAGGGAGAATGTCTTCGAACGAAACCGCGTCGACACCGTCAATTACATCTCGAATCAAGGCAATCCAAAGCCAACATCCCACTTTTAGTGAGACAGATCATAAGGTTCGATTGTCTGTCTGCACTTCTTTCGTCAAAATTCTGACGCACTTCAGACAAAAGTCCAACCGTAAATGACAGAGGAATCCAATTAAACAACCACGGCCGTGTATCTCAGACCATACCCACGAAAACTTTTCTCATTGATATTCACCTGAACTTTGGCAGACAAGTGATCACTAGGAATCAAGGTGTGGTACAAATCTGTCCGCAAAAGCCACCAAAGGCAAGGTCTCTTCTTGTTCCGCACCCACATCCACATGACGAAATCCTCACGCCCTGAACGTCCATCAAAACATGCACGCCCTGCCGATTCACCGTTTCCAAAAAGCCTAGGCGAAGAGACGTCCCCTAAGAGGCCCAAAGCTGGACAACTGCTCCTTATCTTCGCGAAGCACTTTGTGTTCAAAACAGTCCCGGTCGAGACCCCATTTCTCTAGAAAAAACAAAGTCGGCAACACCGTCAGCCCCGGCAAACTCAAAAGCGCCTATCTTGCCTTCCGTTACTTTCACGACAAGCTGATCCTGCTCGTCCATATACACCCCATTGACCTGAAAAAGCTCATACCCCGCCGTATGGTAAAACAATTCAAGGCGCTCCGTTTCACGCAAAACCTGCTGGGTATTCAAGGGGCGGCCCAAAGGCACTATCATCTCTTTGCGCAAAACAGCATCAGAAAACAAGGTATTCCCCGAAAAAGTAACGGCCTTTACCACTGGATTTTCTGTCACCGAAAAAACGAGCTGCATACCCGAATCGGTGAATGCTGTATGTGCAGACACTTCGCTAAAGTAACCAGAGAGATACAATCGCTGAACATCGTTGAGAACAACCCCTTCCACGGCCCGTTGATTGAGCTGTGAGTTCAGCGTGACCTGAGACAACAACAGTTGTTCATCCACATGACGCAAGCCTGAAATCGTGATCTCGGATATCTCGCGAAACGTATTCACAGACTGTCCATACAACGGCACGCCGCCAAACACACACGCAACAAACAAACACGCACAAACGCACTCAAAAGAACTCAGCCTGAGATGTCCAAAAAGACGACGGGTCACAAACACAATCATATTAAAAATCATTGCTATACTTTACAGAGTACTTGTTGCGATACACACCAATATCTTTACGAAAATTGGTCACGTTCACAGAAAAGTATTTTTCAAAGAAATACGTCAATTCCACTTCGGAAACCTCCAGCGCATCAGTCTGAGTCTTTCGCTCCAAATCAACACTGGTTTTGACACGCACAAACAATTGGTTTGAAAACCACGATTTCACAAAATTAATCCCCACCGCTGTATCTGAGAAATTGTTAAACAAAGCCTGACCAACGTTGTAATCAAAACGAATATCATTCAGCCCTACATTACGCGCCAAGTCCGTCTCAATCGGACGTAACGCACTGTTGAAAATCAAATTAATCTGAGAACTACCAACATCTTTCCAAAAGGTGTCATTGGTACGCGTCTCCGTACTATTCCCCACCGCATCAAAAACCTGTGGCGCCAAAAGACGAAAAATAGCAACCGTATCCGCCTGACTGGTCCCACCCGCCAAACGATAGGAACTGCGATACTCTACAGCATCACTCACATCCGCTCTGGAAGACATATATTTTTCAAACAAAAAATTCTGCAAATCATAAGCCGATCCCGACAATGTCACCAAAACGTGACTGTACTTTGAATCATCCGGATTCACCTGCACATCCGACGACACAACGGTCCCTTCCGGAATTTTTGGATCGACCACCGTGAGAGCGGTCACATTAAAGTGTGGAATCAACCGTGCTTTCCCCGACGAAAAATCAGTTTGAAAAACAACCGAATTCTCATGCACACGATACTGCGCATCCCGATAATAACTCCGCTGACCCTCCAAAGACAAAACGTCAAACGAGCGGTTCAGCATCAATACATACCCCGAATCCAACAATACTGAATTGCGAATTTTCAAAGCGTTAAACGAACCACCCACTTGTAAGGGCTGAATAGACTCCGACAACTCCAACCGAAATTTATTGGTAACACTGCCCAAAATCCCCTCACCCACCAAGCTCCCATCGATAGACATATCATTACGAATAAACGCAGATACATTAAACAAAATAGACGGTTTGACCTTCTTTTCCCCCAATGTTGGCAAAGACAACACACCCCGTGACAAATAAACATCTCCAGACAACAACGGACCCGTCTCCGACTCAGTACCTTGCCTCAAAAGATAGGCCGCCTTTGCCGATGCAGAAAAAGGAAGCTCATACACACCTTGAAAAGACATGTTCTCCAAACGAATATTTCCCTGATAAATCTTATTCAAATTCACGGCGATATCTGTGTTTTGAAAACGCAAATCAAAGTCCAGATCAACCTTTTCCAAAGATTTCATGGTCAGCGACTTCACCGTCATTGACCCATCCATGCTAACGGTATTTTTGTGAGGAACACTACCATGCAATGGACGGGTATCTTCGCCTTCCCAATTCAAAATCAAAGGAGATACCGTGAGTACATTGTCTTTCATCGACACCACGCTACGATCATCTATACGCAACCCAGAAAGGATAGGCGTCATCTCCGGATTCAAAAACACGACAGCATCTTTCAGCGTCATTTCCGTGGAAGATAATAGGGGCTCACGCAAGGTCCCCTTCAAGGAAAGAACAATACGCCCCTTATTAGAAATCCGTGAAAAATACGGATTAAACACCGTCAAGACAGTGATATCATCACCTTCCCAACGAAACGCCATATCAATAGGGTCATCAATACGTTGATCATCCCAAAATGCCGCCAGTGGCAAAGTGCCAGAAACCACATTTTTACTCTCACGTCCCTGAGATAACACATCGGCACGTGTAATCGACAATACGCCATCATTGGTGAGCTGCCCCCCAACCTTCATATAGGAAAAAGACGTCCCACCCATATCGCCATCAGACGCATGAAAATCAACCGCCAAGCCACCATCAACACTGGAGGCCGCCAATACTTTCAAATGAGCGGCTCTCAAAACACCCAAAGAGGCATCATCTACACGCAGATCTGCATCCACCTTAGGAATATCATTATCAGAAGCTTCTATATCAATTTCACCAGAAATTTTCCCCGACAACAACCGACGCAAACCCAAATCAGGCACATACTGCGTATATTGATATCGTCGATTCACTTCTTGGTAAAATTGAACCGAACCACCACCCTCTTTCTGATAAACAGTACGGGTACCCGCTCGTTTCGCATGGGGATCTCGAATAGCAAACGCAGAATCCAACACCTGCACATTCGGCTGCTTAATACGCTCCTCGACAGACACAACAGCCGCACCAGCGACTTCTCTCAAACCCACTTCTTTCCGAAAAGATTCCGCCATCACCGCAATGACAGACAAAGGCGTATCCTGAAAAGAAACCTGCCAAGCATATTTAGAGCCAGACCTAGCGCCCCAAAGATCCACGTATCCGGAAAAGCCAACCCCGGCCTGCGCCTCTTTGACGCGACCCTCCTGAACAGACAAGACTCCATCTTTCAGGATCACTTTTCCCGAAATCTCGTTCAGCCCAAAGGCATACGATTTCAAACCAGAAACAGACAAATCCAAAGTCGCATCGGGTCGCCTAAGTTCGCCAGAAACAACGCCCGTCACAGACACAGCCCCGACAAGAGGGCCCACCCGTTCATACAGAACAGATTGAAAATCGGCCAACTGGATCAACGTTCCAGGCAGAATACGAACAGCACCAGTACCATCCGGACGCAACAGCGCCGTAGCCTTCACAACAGACGACTGATGCAAACCCGTGACCTCCGACAACGCAACATTGCCAGACACCCAAGTCCCTTGTAATCGTAACGATTCAATAGACTGACTCTTCACACGACCCTCTTTCACCGTCGCGTCCCAATCAATCTTGGTCGTTTGCCAAGAAGGGACAGCCACAACCTCAGAGGGAGAAAACACAAAATGACCGGTCACATTGCCCTGCATAGGTCGCAAAGACTGGGGGACCCTTCGCAAACCCAAGCTATCCACGTCCATATAAAAATCGACAAGATCCAAAACACCCGACGTCACAACATTACGGTGTAACGCCCCAGAAAACGACGCATTTCCCGAATCGCTTTCAAGCGTCAAAGACTGTACCACCGTTTCAAATTGACGGAAGTCCGCACTCAGAGAAACAGCATCGTACACACGATCCATCAGCGCAATATCACGCCCTGAAAGGTCAACATTACCAGATACGCTCGCCCATGTTTCTTTGTGTAGCGTCGGCCAATCCGCTGAGATAGCACCACGCACACGCAAAGACCCTATTCGTTTTTTCGCAAAAGGATCATACAGCCGCACATTGCCCGATGCTGTCACCTGCCAGGACACGCCAGGTCGCAAAACGGCGGTCATAGGCACAGGCTCTTGCCTACCATTGAGAACAATATCCCCAGTCACGACCTCATAACGCAACGGTGAAAACGTCACACGCATACGTCCCGACGCAGCCTCAGCATGTTGCTGCCAAGCCACCACCGTCGCCGTAGGTACACGATAGGATACATCCATACCAACAGCAGTCCCCGAGAAAGAGGCTTCTATTTTCGCATTTCCAGTAGCAAACGATACGCCAAAGCCCCCAGAACCAACCGGTAACCACGGCAAGTAAACATGTCCCGAATACTGGGGACCCGATTTATCAAAAAAAGTGGTCGCAGAACCCGTCACCTCAGATCCGTAGACCATTCCTGACACCAAACGCGTCTCTAACTTTCCTGCGTGATAGCTATAATCCAACACCGGCGACGTCATAGCAACACCACGAACCAACATCCGATTCGATGACATACGTCCCGACACAATGGGGTTTGAAATCACATCTGTCACGTGAATCGTCCCTTGAGACAATCCCGACAACTGCCAAGCAGACAACGCAGGAAACAATCGAACAAGCG
>JAGYJO010000179.1 GCA_018402095.1 bacterium | reverse complement strand
ATTATTTGTGACAGGCTTTTGCGTGAGTTTGGGGTTCAGGCTAATATTGGTAAGCCTCAGGTTGCGTACAAGGAGTCTATTAAGGACTCTGCTAAGGCCGAGGGTAAATTTATTAGGCAGACCGGTGGGCGCGGGCAATATGGCCATTGTATTCTTACGATAGAGCCCTTGGAGCGCGGCGCTGGTTTCCTTTTTGAGAGCAAGGTTGTTGGTGGGCGTATTCCAAAAGAGTATATTCCATCCGTGGAAAAAGGTGTTAAGGATGCTTTTGCGACAGGTATTGTTGCCTCATATCCTATGATAGACGTTAAGGTAACTGTTTTGGATGGGTCTTATCACGATGTTGACTCATCTGATATTGCCTTTCAAATTGCAGCTTCTTATGCTGTTAAAGATGCTGTTAAGTCGGCTTCGCCTGTTATTCTTGAGCCTATTTTTACTGTTGAAGTAGAGGTTCCTGAGTCTTATATGGGAGATGTTATTTCCGATCTAAACAGCCGAAGAGGTAAGATAGAGAGAATTGATGTTGATAAAAATAATATTCAGCAGATAAAGGCCTTGGTTCCTTTGTCTGAAATGTTTGGTTATTCTACCACTTTGAGGTCTATGACTCAGGGGCGTGGGATTTACAGCATGCAGTTTTTTATGTACAATGAGTGCCCCAAAATTGTGTTTGAAGCCTTGGTTGCCGAGCGCTCCAAAGGAGGATAAGAAAAAAATGGCCAAAGAAAAATTTTCGCGAGCGAAGCCCCATCTTAATATCGGAACGATTGGTCACGTTGACCACGGGAAAACAACCCTAACAGCGGCTATCACAAAAGTGTTGTCATCTGTTGGTGGTGCCCAGTTCAGAGGCTACGATCAAATCGATTCAGCCCCAGAAGAAAAAGCCCGTGGTATCACAATCGCGACAGCACACGTAGAGTACGAAACAGAAAACCGTCACTACGCTCACGTTGACTGTCCTGGTCACGCGGATTATGTCAAAAACATGATCACAGGTGCAGCTCAAATGGACGGTGGTATCTTGGTTGTAAGTGCGGCTGATGGACCAATGCCACAAACACGTGAGCATATTCTTTTGGCACGTCAGGTAAACGTACCGTGTATCGTTGTTTTCTTGAACAAAGTAGACATGGTAGATGATCCAGAATTGATCGAATTGGTTGAGATGGAACTTCGTGAGTTGTTGAGCAGTTACGACTTCCCTGGTGACGACATTCCTTTTATCAAAGGTTCTGGTTTGAAGGCGTTGGAGTCCCCAGAAAATGGTCGTGACAACCCAGATACCAAGTGTATTTGGGAATTGATGGATGCGGTAGATAGCTACATCCCACTTCCTGAGCGTGTAACAGACAAGCCTTTCTTGATGCCTGTTGAAGATGTATTCAGCATCACAGGTCGTGGAACTGTTGGTACAGGTCGTATTGAGCGTGGAATCATCAAGGTGGGTGAAGAGGCTGAGTTGGTTGGTCTTTCCGAAACAACAAAGAAAACAACAATCACCGGCGTTGAAATGTTCCGCAAGTTGTTGGATGAAGGTCGTGCGGGAGACAACGTTGGTCTTTTGATGCGTGGTGTGGAAAGAGACGATTTGAAGCGTGGGATGGTTTTGGCCAAGCCTGGTAGCATCAAGCCACACAAAAAGTTTAAAGCTGAGATTTATGTATTGAAAAAAGAAGAAGGTGGACGTCATACACCATTTTTCAATGGATACCGTCCTCAGTTTTACATTCGTACAACAGACGTAACTGCTGCTGTAACACTGCCAAGTGGTGTTGAGATGGTTATGCCTGGTGACAACGTTAGTGTTGAAGTTGAATTAATCGTTCCAGTTGCCTGTGAAGATGGTATGCGCTTTGCGATTCGTGAAGGTGGCCGTACAGTGGGTGCTGGTGTTGTGACGCAGATCATCGCGTAAGCAAAGGATAGAAGTTGTGAAAGCGAAATCTAAAGTTAGATCTCAGCAGAAGATTCGTATACGCTTGAAGTCGTTTGACCAGGTGTTGTTGGATCAGTCTGCGCAGAAAATTGTTTTAACTGCAGAGCGTTCTGGGGCTAGAGTTCTTGGTCCTGTTCCTTTGCCGACTCAAAAGAAGATTTGGTGTGTTCTTAAGTCCCCTCATATAGATAAGCGTGGGGGGGAGCATTATGAGGTTCGGATTCATAAGCGTCTGATTGATATTGTTGATCCGCCGTCCTCTACGGTAGATGCCTTGATGCAGCTGGATTTGCCGTCGGGTGTTAATATTGAGATAAAGTTAAACTAGGTTTATTATGAAAAAAAAGTTTATTTTAGGTGAAAAAGTAGGAATGACACATCTTATAACTCCAGAGGGTTTGTCTCTTCCTGTGACTGTTTTGTCTGTTGTGTCTAATACAATTGTAGATGTTTCGGCTGTTTCTGGAGACTCTCACTGCGTTGTTTTGGGTGTAGGTGTGAAAAAGTCTGTAAATAAGCCTATGGCTGGTTTTTATCAGAAGAGAAATATTGAGCCAAAGTCTAAGTTGAAGGGGTTTCGTACTTCTTCTGCGTATCTTCCTGGTTCTGTTGGTGCGCTTTTGGATGTGTCTCTTTTTGAGGTTGGTGAGTTGGTTTCTGTTAGGGCTAAGACTATAGGTCGTGGTTTTACTGGTACTATTAAGCGGCATAATTTTAGCCGAGGCCCTATGTCGCATGGCTCTAAGAGTCATAGAATTCCTGGCTCTATTGGGGCTGGAACTACTCCGGGGCGTGTTTTTAAGGGTACGCGTATGGCGGGGCACTATGGTGATAGTTTTGTGACCGTGAAGAATTTGAGAGTTGAGCGCGTAGATTCGGAAAAGGGTCTTTTATTTTTGCGTGGTGCTGTTCCTGGTAAAACGGGCATAGTCGAAATATTCATGTGAGGACAATTTAATGGGTATTCCTGTTTTTGATATTGACGGTACACTGGTTGATGAGAGTTCTGTTTTGGAATCTGTGTCATCGGCTAATCCTGACCATGTTTTGTATCTTGTGAAAAAATATCAAGATAGCTTGCTTCATCAGGGGACTTCTTCTAC
>JAGYJO010000178.1 GCA_018402095.1 bacterium | reverse complement strand
GCCGTAGGGGCTCATCAGGGTAGTGCATGACCACCGAATGACGATCAATCGTCACCCGACACACTTTTTGATTGAGCTCCAAAACAACCACAAACGCTGACATACTCGCATCAAAAACAGTGTTTATTTTTTCAAAAAACACACTTGTCACGTGACACTCCGAGACCTCTAAATGAGGTTCTCGTTGCAACAACGCTTGTATTGAGGTGATATCTATGGATTGAAGTGCTGTCATAGTGAAAAAAAATATTCCCTATTTCAGGCTATTTCAAACGACTACGCTATAGCCGATCCAAAATAAATTCTATGGTTTTGTAGTGTATAACCCATACATAAAAAAAAACCGACAACGAATCAACAATTATCCCTGCAATCAGAACGGACATTTGTACGAAAACACCCCACTACTATGCTATACAAAAAAACCGCGATACCGACATCTGTTCATAACATGACCAAAACGCCACCCATTCTGATCAGAAAATTACCCAACAACGCCTGCGATCCCGAACTGCTCAGCACCTGTCTATTCCGAGCGACGCATCTGCCAGACACCATGCCCCTCGCCTATGACGTTATGACCGCCACACTCAACGCGTTTCCCGCGATGCAACATTCACGAGACCAACTCTCACAATGGGCCACAAGTCCTGAAAAAATTCGTCAAATATTGATAGCCACCCATACTTTACACAAAAATTTCGGGCATAATATCCGCAACCCACTCAGATATATCAACGATTTTTTACGATTCGGAGACACGCCATTTTCGGACCCTGGACATACCCACATCCTGAAACAACTGCAGACACACATGCCTATTCGTGATATAAGCAATCTACGCCATTTACTGAACGAATTAACCCCATTTACCCGGCACTCACCACACATAGAAGAAAACAACCTTTGGGTAGCAAATAAATTATGCCTATTGGGCATCACTGTGGATCTGATTCGTACACGCGCCGAGGTATACCCCTATACCCAATCGGTGCTCAGTATTGTCGATGGCAAAAACAGCCACATCATTGAAATAGAGTCAGACAGCATCACACCACAACATGTTTGGTTCGACACCCTTGCGAAAAAGTCGAGTCAAAAAGAGCCAACAACCTATACAAGAATCCCCCTCACAGCGTCACTACTCGCAAATCACCTACACAAAGCCACCGAAGTTTTGGAAAAGAATTATTTATATGCAACGCAAGGGTGATCTCAGATCCAAAAACTTGAATCAAAGCATTTTTAAACCATGGCATTGAGAAAACAACTCGCGTGCACCATCACTCAAATCGTCACGATACCCCATCTACCTAAACTGATATTCGACTATCTCACACCGCGCGAAAGTCTCTGCTTATTACCATTATCAAAAGTAATTCATGAAGCCAACCACACCGCCATCGTGGCAAAATTTTTCGGATTTTCAGATCCACAACTCCCAAGAACCGTTCAGACAAACAACCAAAAACTGATCACCTGGATCCAAGACAACCCCCTACTGTATCTCTTCCATATTCTGAAACAGGAAAATCTTCCACCCCATCTCTTATCTGTCAAAAACAAGCTCTTAATACAGTTTGAAATCCCGAAAAAAAGTTTCCTAGAAAATGCACGACTACATGCACGTCGTGCACCCGAAACACCCTTTTCTTTACCCCGAATTCAGTCCTCCAAAGGTGCATTTGTTGCAACCACCACCAACGGAGAATTCATCCTTTGGGGCCAACATGATCATGTCGGCACAGCACACAGACAACCAGACGGCCGGGCTATTCAGTCTTTTGCTTCGACAACACAAGCCTTTGTGCTCATACTGGACAACGGCCAACCTTTGGCTTGGGGAAATCCTGAGTCAGGCGGCACAACACCCGTACTACCCGAAGGACGATCTATCCGGAGCATTGCAGCAACAGGAAAAGCCTTCGCCTCTATCCTCGATAACGGTCAGCTTTTCACATGGGGAGATCCCGTATTTGGCGGAATAGCACCAACATTACCGACAGAGCGGTCCCTACGATCCCTCACGGCAACAGTGGGTGCCTTCGCCGCTATTCTCGATGATGGCTCACTGGTCGCTTGGGGAGCAGAACGACTTGGGGGAACAGCACCGACACGACAGACAGAAAGATCTATTCTCTCCATTACATCCACCAGGTTGGCATTTACGGCCATTCTCGACAACGGGCAGATCTGCGCCTGGGGCGAACACATTTCAACAGAAACACCGCCAACCCTACCTGCAGACCGATCCATTCGTTCTCTTTTTGCCAACGAAACCGCATTTGCAGCAATACTCGACAACGGGCAACCTTTCGCCTGGGGCGACCCCAATGCAGGGGGAAGATCGCCCGTACTCCCGGAAGGGCGATCCATACGAGACCTTTTCACAAACAACACTGCCTTCGCGGCAATACTCGACAATGGTCAGCCTTTCGCATGGGGAGATCCAGCGTCAGGAGGGACACCGCCAGTACTACCTGCAGGCCGATCTATTCGGGACATTACAGCCACCGGCAGCGCTTTCACCGCCATCCTCGATAACGGTCAACCTTTCGCCTGGGGAAATCCCCATACGGGTGGAACGACACCCATACTACCGGCAGGACGCACCATCTGTTCTCTTTTTGCAAACGACGCAGCCTTCACAGCTATTCTTGATGATGGGCAGCCTTTCTCTTGGGGCCATGCTGAAACAGGTGGCACGACACCCTCACTGCCGGAGGGACGGTCCATTTGTTCCCTTTTTTCCGCGAGAACGACATTCACAGCGGTCCTCGATAACGGCAATTTATTTATTTGGGGACATCCCTATGGGGAAGAACTCGTTGATTTGACGCACCCCATTCAATCGTTTTGATCACCCTCGATGTGGCGCTCACAAATTTGCGGGGGGATTGAGGCAACCACGGTGTCGGCGGGTGCGGGGGTTGGAAAAACGGGGAATAACCCGCTAAACTCGATCAACCCAAAAAATGCAGTTAAAATAAAGAGATAAAAAGAAGTGGCCTCCAATTGAGCATAAACTTGATAAAATCAAGCGGTCAAAACACCAAAAAAGGAGGCCA
>JAGYJO010000177.1 GCA_018402095.1 bacterium | reverse complement strand
ATTATTCGGACAAATTATCGACATTGAAACAATCCTTGATGCAAAACGTGGTGCAGTCGCGTTCGGGGAATTTCTTTTTGTCGGTGTATGCCAAGTTTAAAGTTGGCGTTTTGGTGCAAATGCTGAGTGTTCTGGGTGTTGACCCCAATGAGTTGGGGCAGCTTCAAAAACAAGCACTTGTGGATGCTGTGCAAGAAAATATTTCTTTGATGGAAGAAAATATGTATGCATCCGAACTCGCGGGTTTGGTGCAGGGGTCTTCAAAGAAAAAATCAAAAAAAGCGATGGCGATGTTTCAAGAAGTTGAGAATCAACTGGTGGCGCAAATGACCAGGTTGGGACGTCCGGATTATTGGACGGAGCTGCGCTTGGCTGAGGATCGTTTGGCACAAGATAAGCGAATTTATGCAGAATTTGAAAAAGAACAAAAGGATTTGCAGTATCAATTGCAGTATTATTTTGGAAAATAATAAAAGGATTTGGTATGGCTAGACCCGGGAACGATGCCGTTGATGATGCGGCTGTTGCGTTGACGCAAGCAGAGTTGGAAGCAAAAATTTTCAAATTAAAACGTTACATGTCTCTTTTAGAAGGGAAGATAAGAAAACGTGAGCTTGATGTTTTGAAAATCAAAACAAAGCATTTAGATGATAAAAAAATGGTAGAGATGGGCGCTCGTCTTTTGGACCCAGAACGTGCGAAGGGGGTTCAGTCGTGAGTTTTTGTTGGTTGCCAGATAAAAGGAGCCTGTTATGTATGGTGTAAATGGGGCCGGAAGTGGTCGTGTTGATCGCGTTGACAATGCGACTTTCGACAAAAATATCGCGGCTGCGGCACATGAGGCCGTCGGTGAAAACCCTGCAGAAAAAAATAAAGGTAAAGAATTACGTAGGAAGCTAGATGAATCCAAGCCAACCTCTCTGTCTGTGTTGGATGACAAAACAGAAGTTAAAGATTTTTTTGAGCATTTTAGTGAACGCGTTGCGAAGTCGAAATTGCTCAAAGATGATATGCAGCAGCTGGGTAGAACGCAGGAGCGGCTTTCCTCAGAAATGGAGAAGCTCTATACCCAAGAAAATAAAAGTTTGGGTCAGGATGAGGTTGTTCTGCAGGCGGCCAGACAAGTGCGAACAGAGGAAAAGCATAGTCGTGAGAAAGTGAAAGATAGCGCTCTTCGCGATTCTGTCAAAAATATGCCGAAGGAAGCGGAGCCGTTGGTTCAGCAAAAAGTCCAGCAAAAGGAAGTGGAGAAACTCCAGCAACAATCACGTGTGGCGCAGGACCAACAAACTCAGGTTCGTCCGCAGCAGGAGATGGTCAAGCAGTATGTGATGGCTTTTGCGGAAACATTGATCCGGCCGGATCAAACGCAAAAGAAACAATCGGCTCGGGATATTCGTGACCGGTTGATATCGTCGGGTTATTCGTCCAAGCAAGTGATCGTTGTCGAGCAAAATGCACAGCGGGTGATCCGTCAGGATTTGCGTAAGCGTGTCAAAGAGGGGTTTATTCAGTTTGCGTTGTCGTACTCCAAAGAGGTTTCGCCAGAGTTGGTCAAAATTCATAAGCAGTTTGATGCATTGGAGGACATGGGGTTTGAGACAGGTGCTGTCACGAAGGATGGGTTGCCCTCTAGTAAAGATGTGAAAGCAGAGGCCAAGTCTGAGCTTCGCGCGGTTGTTTCTGGTGAATTGGACCGTGAGTTGATGGAGGCCAAGCTGAAAGGTGGCGATATCAAAGATTTGATTCGGGCCTTTAATAAATTTAACGAATTGGCGACGGTTGTGAAATTCGATGCGAATACCTATATCAAAGGCTTTCAATCGAAGCTAGAAGATTTGGGTTTGAATTATTTTGAAGCGCCGGTATCTAATAATGGCCATATGGACACAGACTCTGGTGGGGGGAAGCGCCGCGAGCCAGAGGTGGTGTTGAGCGTAGACGAAGTGGATTCTTTGGAGGATAAGCTTCGTATTTTGTTTATGCGAAAAAATATGACCACTGGGTTTGTGAATGGTATTGAGAATAAGCTGCAAATCATGAGTGTCCAGGGGAAGCTCAAAAAAGCGGGTGCGTTGACGGAAGACTTGGTGGCCAAACTGCAAGAAGAGGGCGCGGCGATGGCGACGACCAAATTCGCTGCTTTGTTGGGAGAGGCGCTAGAGGAGAAGGCGTCGTTGTCTGTTTTGGATGGTCCGACCTATGACCTTGTGAAAAAAAAGCTCAAAACGGCCTTGCGTGGGCTCAAGGATCTGGGAAAAAGTCCGAAAAAAGAAGAGATGTTGCATATGCGTGACGAGGTGAATCGTCATATGTTTTCTGTCGTCAAAGAAGAGTTTCTGAAAATCGAAGCCTTACTGGGAAGTAGTCCCGCGGACCCGCGTTTGACCCAACATAGGAATACCCTGTTGGCCCATTTGGAGCGATTGAAAAAAGAGACGCAGATCAAAGAAGATATTCGTCCTCAAATTCTTCAGAATCTACAGGTCGCAGAATCGTCGGTGGTGGAGGCTGCTTGAGCGCCTAGGGGATCAAGCCTTCTAGAAATAACGCAGGGTTGGCGGTGAATGCGGCATAGTTTTCTCTGCTGATAATGATGGGTAATGCTTCGGGGAATAATTGTGTGAAAAGCGTTAATCCTGTGGCTTTTCTTTTTTTGCCGGACTTGACTTCGATAGCAAGTAGTCTTTTTCGCCATTTGAGAACAAAATCAACTTCGTTATTGCCTTCTCGCCAATAATACATATCTGATGAAAGTTGTAGTAGTGTGGCGCCGACGCTACTTTCAAAGACAAAACTAAGCTTGTCGTCGGAGCTACTTAGCAGTGAATAGAAGCATGGACATAGTGGTAGTATTTTGGGGGAGCTGCTTTTGACCCGGAATGGTTGGTTGCTGTATTTCTGCAGGCTCTTGAATAAAAAAGCTGCTTCAAATAGAGATATGTAGTGTTTGACGATGTCTGTGTTTCCGTGATCTTGTAATTGGCCAAGTATTTTTCTAAAACTGATTTCTTGGGCGGGGTAGCAACACAATATTTCAAATGTTTGCCGAAACATAGAGGGCTTTTTGATGGTGGCAAATCGTAGGATGTCCTTGTTTATCCCG
>JAGYJO010000176.1 GCA_018402095.1 bacterium | reverse complement strand
ATTTCTATTTGGGGTTGACACTGAAAAGTGAAATTCTTTTTTTGGAGATCTGGCCCACGCGACATTGTGAGGTAACGCAAGTGCGACTCAGACCTAGTCAGGATCTACCAACGCCGCATCTGCCAACACCTCAAAAAAGCCCGACATCGCAGCCTTACTCTGTAAAGCAGAAGGATCATCCCACACCACCGTTTTACTTTGCTGACTATTCATCTGCACCACAATCGATTCCGTATAATCAGAAAAAACAAAGTCAGTGGGTTTCACAGACACAAGGAAGACACCCTTTTTCGAAGAAATATCGGTCATAGATAGATTCAATTTCTGACAAAAAGACACCGAAAAATCATATTTTTCAGCAGCTCCCGGTTTTCTTCCAAACGCCTTTTGATAGTCTTGTTTAAATTTAGCATAATCCATACGAAATTCGGCTTCTGTTACATTTTGTTTATCTTTGTATAGAGACGCCAAATCTTGTGCGGACACCTTGGGTGATTTACTTTGCGCTGATAAACAACACAAACTCAGCGGTTTAGTGCCATTAGAAGGAGACAAAGGGAACATAAAAAGTCCTTTACCGAGATTCCCCTTACAGAATCAAAAACAAAAGTATACCCGATGGAAAAAGAAAGATATAGCCGATCCAAAATGAATCATCTGGTTTTGAAAACTACAAGTACTTCAATTGAGACACCTCTTCAACGACTAAAAAGGCCTCCACATTTTGACTATCTATCACAACCACTTCGGCGGCGGGATAATAGGAACAAAACTTCATTAACCCTTTCAAATGAGACCGACGACTTGATTTGGCTTCTACAGCAATCAGACGATCTCCTGTATCCAAAACAAAATCCACTTCATAAGGCCCTTCACGCCAATAATACAAAGTTCCATCAAAGGTCGTCAGCTTGGTACCTACCACACACTCAAAAAGTCGCCCATACCAATCAGGTTCATCCTCACCCAAACCTGTCCCTCGCAACCCTTGTACCAAGGCCGTATTCAATGGCAAGAGCTTGGGTGACGAGCTTCTTTTCGTGATCGTAGAGCCAGAATATTTTTGCAATGTTTGCAACAAAAAAGCACCTTCAAAAAGCTCTAAGTAATGTTTCACCGTACTCACATTGCCATTTTCTTGCAGTTGCCCCAACAGTTTTTGCAAAGAAATTTCCTGTGCTGGAAACGACATCGCTAGTTCAAAACACTGCCGAAATAAGGCTGGCTTATACACAGCCGCTATTTCTAGCAAATCTTGGGTAATAACAGGATGAATAATCGCGTCTCTAATAAAGGCCTTCCAACGACTCGGATCTCTGACCAAAGCCGCCGAACCGGGATATCCCCCATACAAAACATACTCACGAAAGGACCAGCCAAAACAATCGTTACATTCCCCAAACGTCCAATGGGGTACATATGTTGTTTCATAGCGCCCCATCAAGCTTTCTGAGAGTCCTTTTTGAATTTTCAAACTGGCCGATCCAAGGAGAACAACTTTCAAAGCATGTGTCATGCGGTCCTGATCAAATAGAACTTTTATGACACGACTCCAGTCCTGGATTTTTTGGATTTCATCGACCACCAGCAAAGTGCCTTTGCCACGGCTCTTGGCCCTCTCCCATTGAAAACGAAGCCAAGCTTCATCAACACCTGATGATTCGTCTGCAGAAACAAACAAAGACGTCCCCTGCCATTCAGCCAATAACTGTTTCATCCCCAATGTTTTACCAACCTGCCTAGGCCCTACAACCACTTGGATCAACGTCAATTCCTGACGAAGTCGCATCGCTAGCGTTTCTACGAACTTACGTTTTATGATGACAAACACCTCTTTTTTTAGGAGATTCAGAATATAATTTTAGGAGATTTGTACTTCATATTTAGGAGATTTTCAATGCACATTTAGGAGATTTATAAAAAACAGGCCAATTGCAGGCAAATATCTGTAATATTTGCCTGCAACAAAAAAAAACACCATGCACCTTTTCATGAATCATCTGTGTCAAAAGGAACAGTCTCCCATTAAGCTAAACAATACTAGACATCACGCGAAAGCAGGTCCCCTGTGAAAAAATATTTTATACTCTTCCTCATCGCATGTGCCCCGATCCCCGCACATGCAAGCAGCTACACCGCTGACGTCTTAACTTTTTTGTCTGTGGTCTACCAAAACCACCCCACATTAATATCCGAACGACTCCAATACCAACAAAGCCAACTTGGGGTTACCGAAGCTGAAGGCCTCTATGATCCAGCGATCACCGGTCGCATCAACAGACAAAAAGATGCCGCGACCTATTTTTCGCAAACAGGACAGATCATTAGCAAGGAAACCACCACACTCCAAGCTGGTATTTCTCAAAAACTCTCTTCCGGTGCCGATATCGGAATCGGGGTACAAAGCACCCAACAAGACAACAACGGAAGCACCTACAGCTCTCGATTATCACTGGATATGAACCAGCCTCTACTGAACGGATTCGGCGAGATCCCAACAGCAGTCAGTATTATGACCGCCAAACTCAGCAGCGACACAAGCCGAAAAACCTACGAAATCAGTGTCGCAAGTACCTTGCAGACCGCGTTGGATACCTATGCGCAATATATTGTTGCCTGGCAAAAACAACGTATTTACGAAGATGACCTTGCCCTTTCCCAATACCTGCTTTCACAAATCAAACGCAAAAACAGTTTAGACATGTCAGATACAGTGGCCCTATTGGATGCAGAAATACAACTAGCAACCGTCGAAGAGGCCCAACGCAAAACAGCTTACGAACGAAAAGCCCTGGCCGCTGAGCTACAAAAAATGACAGGACGATACTGGCAACCCCTTACCGCTACAAGCAATGCTTTACCAGAAAGTCCCACACTCAAAAATGCCCTAGAAATAGCACTAACACATAACCCTGACCTGTTGGCCGCGGACATCGCTATTGCGAAGCAACAGCTCACCGTCACACTCAAAGAGAACAACAGTCTACCCACGTTGGATCTCAATGGCTCTTTGGGATACAACAAATCTGGTAGTGATTGGCAATCGTCTATTCAATTTCAAGATCCGTCTTTTTCTGTGGGACTCGCTACCAGCTTTCCTTGGGGAAACAAAGAAGCCAACACACAATTAGCAACAGCCAAGCTGG
>JAGYJO010000175.1 GCA_018402095.1 bacterium | reverse complement strand
ATTAAGCACCCGAATGCATACCTTAAAAAAATGGTTCCCAAAAGCCCGAATCGACATGATTCACGGACAAATGGCCGCGAAACAACTAGACACCGTCATGAGTGCTTTTGCCGATCACCAACTGGATATTCTCGTCTGCACCAGCATTGTCGAGAATGGACTAGACATTCCAAAAGCAAATACAATCATAATCGATGATGCCCCCAAAATGGGCCTGGCTCAAATCTACCAACTTCGCGGCCGAGTAGGACGCTCGAGCATACAAGGTTATGCCTACTTACTGTATGACGACAAAAACATCAGCGACGAAGGAAAACAACGCATGGCGGCACTCAAACAATTTGTAGCACTTGGCTCTGGCTATCACTTGGCAATGCGAGACCTGGAAATGCGTGGCGCGGGAACCATGCTCGGATACCAGCAACATGGAACGATGACCGCTATTGGGTTCGAGCTTTACTGTCAATTATTATCTGAAACATTGGCACCCGAATCAATCAATCAAAAAGAATGGCCCAGCGAACTCCCTCTTTATATACCGGAATTATACATCCCCGAAGAACGGGTTCGACTGGGTATTTATTCACGCCTAACCAAAGCTGAATTTCCGCATCAAATTTCCGAACTTCTAGATGAATGCCAAGATCGATTTGGGACACCTCCAGCAAGTTTCGTTTTCATTTGTGAAGCAAGAATGGCCTGTTTGTAAGCATAAATAACGATACCCTAACCCAAGAGCTCGTGGGAAAAAAGATGCAGAAAAAAAGGCTTCAAATACAACTATTTTCGATATGCAAAGAGCCCCACAATCAGATCATTTGAAACAGAGCCCCTTGCGCCGTCAGCAATCCGGCATGTATACTCACTAAAATCGTCTTCGCATGGTAGATTACGGCCTACCATAGACTTTATCTGTTATTCCAACAAAAAAATACGACCTTGGAGGCAAGCGGCATGCGTGCATATGACTGTGTAATGATCTTCAAACCAAATCTTGGTGATGAAGTAGCAAAAAAATTAATCGACTCTGTTAACAGCTGGATCACCACCCCTGGTGGCGATATCATCTATAGCAAATCATTGGGAAACCGTGAATTGGCATACCCTATCAACAAAACAACACATGGTTATTATTACCATGTGCAGTTTTTGGGAAGCCCTGCAGTTCTAGAAGAAATGCGTGCCCGTATTATGGTCACAGAAAATATCGTCAGAGACCTTATCGTTCGCATGGACACCCTTATGACAAAAGATGAGGTAACAGCCCGTGTCGAACGTCGTCATCTAGTAGAAGAAGTTGCTGAAGAAGCAGCTGAAACCACAGAAGATGAAGCAACTGAGACAGAAGCTGCGGAGTAAGCCATAGTGTCCAGTCTCAACAAAATCATTCTAATCGGTTATGTACGCGGTGCGGTAGACGCCCGCGTTACCCAATCAGGAGAATCCGTCACCAAATTCACACTAGAAGTGGAACGCCCTGAACGCAGTGATGGGCTACCCAGTGGCAGTGACAATGTCCCTATCGTTGTCTGGCGTCAGCTTGCTGAACGCCAGGAACTTTTCCGTGAAGAAAACATGCTCATGGTTGAAGGACGTGTCTCTGCCCGCAGCTATGATGACAACAATGGCAAGCGCCATTGGGTAACGGAAGTAGAGGCAAGGGACATCCGGGCACTTGGTACCAGTGGCAACACGGCACCAGAGGCCCCTTCTAAGAAATTGGAAGAAATAAAAACAGACGATGTATTTGCCAAGTTCGAGTTTGACGAAGATCCTTTTTCTGGAAAAGCCTCTACAGCTGATCTAGAAGATGAAATCCCGTTCTGAGGCAATTCTTATGTTAAATAAAGTATTTTTAATTGGTCGTTTGGTCAGAGATCCAGAGATGCGTGTAACAACCTCTGGCATTTCCGTAACACAGTTCACCATCGCAGTAGACCGTATACGCAGAAAAGATCAGGCTGAAAAATCAGCCGATTTCATTCGTATCGTGACATGGCGTCGCCTGGCAGAAATCTGTGGCGAGTACCTCAAAAAAGGCAAATTGGTTGCTGTAGAGGGTCGTCTTCAGTATGACAGCTATGAGAAAAATGGCGAGAAAGTCATTACAGCAGATGTCGTGGCTGATCAGGTTCAAATGTTGGATCGTGGCACACAAGTAGATGCCACAGGTTCAGAAACAGGTCCGGATTTTTAAGGTATACAAGAAGGAGATAATTTCCCGTGGAAAAACAACCGCAACGCAAACCAGTTATTAAAAGAAGAAGCAAAAGACGTCGCGTCTGTGCTTATTGTGTAGATAAAGCAACGGTACTTGATTACAAAGAAGTATCTAAATTTCGTAAATTCATCACTGACCGTGGCAAAATTTACCCACGTCGCAACTCAGGTGTTTGTGCAAAACACCAACGTATGTTGGCTGAAGCTGTCAAACGCGCCCGCTTTATCGCCTTAATCCCGTTCTGCGTAGATTAGGAGTATCAATCATGAGCAAAACATTAGACATTCTATTGATCAAAGACGTTAAAGGACTTGGCAAGTTTGGCGAAACCAAAACTGTTAAAATGGGCTTTGCACGTAATTACTTGCTTCCTTACGAACATGCCATTATGGCCAGCAGTGCAAACACAAGCCGTTTTGTGGCACTCAAAAAACGTGAAGTGAAGCGTGTTGAGCAAGAGATCGAATTATCAGAAAAGGTCAAAGCCCTTATCGAAGGTAAAACAATCGAAATCTCTGCCAAAGCACAAACGTCTGGTGTTCTTTATGGTTCAGTGACCAAAAAAGAAATGATTTCTGTTATCAAATCAACATTTGAAGTTGGATTGACAGCGGATCAGCTAGACATTGCAGATCATATCAAAGAAGTTGGCGAGTACAACTTCAAGGTTACGTTTCCACAAGATATCATTGCATCAATGACACTAAACGTAATAGCCAAAGCAGAAAAATAAACACACTGCTGGTGTTGGATATCAAAAGGGAGGCGTGTACACGCCTCCCTTTTTTGTATCTTAGTACCCCCTACTCATGACGTTATTGATCGAATGGTCTGAAATCCCAATACGCCCTGGCATTTACAAAATGTCCGACGCCGATGGGCGAATACTCTATATTGGCAAAGCCAAGCGTTTAAGACATCGCTTACGCCAAT
>JAGYJO010000174.1 GCA_018402095.1 bacterium | reverse complement strand
ATTTTTTGCGAATGTAACATGTATATAGCGCGCCCAAAATGAATTGTCCGGTTTCTTATGTATGATTGATACACTACAAAACCAGACAGTCCATTTTGGATCGGCTATAGCTGTTTTTGGGCTGAATCAGCCATTCTTTCTCGACAATGATTTGGAACCAAGTTTCTGTGTTTTTGGCTAAGACGGCAATATCGGATTCTGCGCTGTTTTGGGTGACACTGTCTATGGCTTCAGACAGTGATTTTGCCTCTGTGAAACAGGTCAGTAGGCGATAAAAAACAGCGTCTATTGCGTACGTTTCCACACGGTTTTTTTGTCTGTATACGACGACATAGGTGTCTGTTTTATGTGGGGACAAAACGACAGAGACATGGGGCTGTAGGGCGAGCGGTAGCTCTGGTAATTTCTGTTGCTCTTGGGTCGTCAATGCAAACGGTTGAAAAACGGGCTCTTGTTTGGCGAAGTAAGCTTTGTTTTTGGCCCACTCATAGGCGACCAAACATTGGACGCGTTCACGGTCTGTCTCATGGTAGGTCGTGTCGATGAACTGTGCGAGTCCTTCTGGTAAATGAAACAAGGTGAAGGACTGTGACGGTCGTTTTTGGAGGTAGGCTGTCATCCACTGTGAAAACAGTGCTGGCCCCCAGTGTGCCAATAGTTCGGGGAAATCATCCCGCAATGAGTCCAGACAGCGTGGCCAATAATCTTTGAGGTAGATGTTGAGTCGTTCTTCGGCGGATAGTGTCGATGATGCTGTGAGTCGTTCTTGTACATCTTTGTGGATAGTGGGGTCCATCGTGGGACTTTGGATAGCTTTGGACATCCATTGTTGTAAATCGGTGAGGAGGGCAGGCGCTTCCGGCTGTTTGATGGCTTTGGCGTGAATGCTACGGGCATAGTCTAGCTCCGCAAGGAGTTCTGGTAAGGGAGGAATGTCTTCGTCACGTTCGAGCATGAGTGACACGTCACCAAATAGAGGAACGGCGTGTGCATATAACGCCCAGACATCGTCTCTCACCGGGTGATCGTGACTGTCTAGAATATAGCTCCCACGGTCATCATGTCCTGCAATATGGTACTGGATGACGCGTTCGGCGGGCATGTGGTGGAGATAGGTGAATGGGTCAAAATTGTGGTTTCTGGCGGATACATAAATATTGTTGATATCCAAAAGTATGCCACAATCTGCTTTTTCAACGACTTGTCTTAAAAATTCCCATTCTGAAAGTGTCGAGTCTTTGAATTCGACATAACTGGACACGTTTTCGACCAGAAAAGGGATTTCCATAAAATCTTGAATGATACGAATTCTTTCAGCAACAAAACTGGCTATTTCTGGGGTATAAACGAGCGGGAGAAGGTTGTGCATATGGGCACCCCCTTCTTGACTCCAGCAGAGATGGTCTGAAAACCAAGGGGCCTTGATACTTTTGAGCTTTTTGAGGCGGCGGAGATAATCCCAGTCGAGCGGGTCTGATGCGCCAATTGAAAGAGAGACACCGTGTGGGATGAGTCGGTATCTTTCTTTGAACTGGTCCAACATGTACAAAGATCGGCCACCTTCGAGCATGAAGTTTTCGGAAATGAGCTCCAGCCAATCAACGTTGGGTTTGTCGTTGAGGAGGTCTTGGAAATGTGGGGTTCGCAGACCTATGCCGAAGCCGAGATAGGGGACGTTAAATCGTTTTTTTTTAGCTATCATGGGGATGAAGTTGGGGGCGAAACCGCCCCCGAAAAATCATGCTCTGGTTTAGTGAGCTTCGTTAGCTTTGCAGCTGTCTTTTGTTTTACAGCTATCTTTTTCAGCTTTTGCACTGCAACCGTCTTTTTCTGTGACGTCGCTTGTCGCGTGTGCGCTGCAACCGTCTTTGCCTTGGCAACCATCTTTGGCGACAGTTGTTTCAGTTTGTACTGCAGCTGCGTCAGTATCTACTGTTTTGGCGGCTTCTTTGCCACAACCGGCTGCGATGCTCAATGCGAACATTCCGGCCAAAGATGCTGCTAAAATTGTTTTCTTTTCCATGATCAAAAACTCCTATTTAAATGTAAGATTTGGGACAGACACACGATAAACTAAATTTTATTCTTAGGCCATAGGCATGAGATCTTTTGAGCTCAAATTACCTATTTTAATCCTACGAACAATCGTCTATTCGTTTGTTTTGAGATGCAGGTTACATCTGTTTGTGCGGATAAGTCTCTGTTTGGGTGTCATTGGTGTGGGGCTTGGTATTGTTTGGATGCTTTTTTAGCCCATTTTCCCCCACTGTTTTCTGGGGTTGTAGCTGTTGGTACTGGACCATTTTTGGATGAACTCCGCGAGCTCAGAATCTATCTCCTTGGGCATGACGATTTTTAATTTTACGTATTGATCTCCAGTTAGAATTCCTTTGCCTTTTAGCTTCATGCTGGTGCCGGAGTTAACGCCTTTGGGAAGTTGCATGTCGACAGGGCCATGTACTGTGGGGATGGTGACTTTTTTGCCCAAAATACTTTCATCAATCGAAATAGGAAGTTCCAGGTATATATCATTTTCTTTTCTCTCAAAGAAAGGATGGGGTCGGATATGTACGGTAATGTAGGCGTCTCCGGCTGTTTGTCTTCTGGGATGCGCATGTCCGTGTCCTTTGAGGCGTAGTTTTTGGCCTTCTTTGATTCCCTTGGGGATCGCGATATCTAGCTTTTTGTTGTTGGGGATTTGTATTGTTTTTTTTGCCCCATGTACGGCTTCTAAAAAATCTATTTCGATGGTGTATTGGACATCGTAGCTGTCTTGCTCAAATCCGTGACGCCTATTTGAACGGGTGTTTTTGCCAAACATGCTGCTCAAAATGTCGTCCATATCGTGTTGGCTAAAGGGGTCGGTTTGGGGACGTCCATGAGATGGGTTGTAGTGGCCATAGTGTTGTTGAACGGGGTTGCCCTTTGCGTCAATTTTACCGTTGTCATAATCGGCGCGCTTTTTTGGGTCAGAGACTATTTCATATGCAGCACTAAGTTTTTTGAAGTGTTTTTCTTTTGCTGTGTCACCAGGGTTGATATCGGGGTGATATTTTTTTGCAAGGTTGCGATAGCTGGTTTTGATTTCTTTATCACTAGCATCTTTGTCTACGCCCAATAGGCTGTATGGTGTTTCCACGTGTGTTGTCTCCATGCTTTTGATGAATTTA
>JAGYJO010000173.1 GCA_018402095.1 bacterium | reverse complement strand
CATTTGGAGCCAATTCTAAATATACCATCATAAAAATATCATCACATGAGCCACACCAATGCAGCAAGCCCTGTATTGACGTGTTTTTGCCATTCTTCTTATACTGACAACACATGTATTATAGATGGCCCCCATCAACCTCACTATCATAAGGAAAAACAAATGGCAAAATTATACGTAAACGACCAAGAAGTAGATATCGAAGACGGCGAAAAAATCGTTGATGCCATCGAAGAACTGGGCGTTCCAATAGGCTGTAGCAATGGTGTTTGTGGCACTTGCGAAGTCGATGTTCTAGAAGGTATGCATAACCTTTCTGAGCTCAACGAAGAAGAACAAGACCTTGGCATGGAAGGTACAAAAAGATTGGGCTGCCAATGTACAATCCAAAGCGGCATAGTCAAACTAGCCTTCTAAATTGTCCACACAGATCTGTTCTCTATTAGATATGTTACCCCTTTCTCCAAGCGAGACAGCATATCTGAACGTAAATATATGCAACACTAGCCCGGCTGAATGCCGGGTGTCGTCTTTAAGACGCTAAAACGGAGGCTCTTGGTATGGCACAATTAATGGCAGGAAAAAAAGGTATTATCTTCGGAGTCAGCAACAAACGAGGAATTGCCTATGGCATAGCCAAAAAGCTGTTTGACGAAGGTGCAGAAATTGCATTCACCTACGCTGGCGAAGTCATGAAAGACCGCGTCACCCCTATCGCAGAAGAAATGAACAGCAAGTTGGTTATGTCTTGTGACGTGGTCAATGAGAACGAAATCGCCGCTGTATTCGAAGAGTACAAAAAAGTATACGGACAATTGGACTTTGTCGTACATGCCGTTGCCTTTGCAAACAAAGATGATCTAAATGGTGACTTTTCCAATGTCAATCTAGAAGGGTGGAACCTTGCCCTTGGTGTTAGTGCTTATTCATTGGTTGCGATTTCTAGAATTTCAAAACCACTGATGACAAACGGCGGATCCATTGTCACGTTGAGCTACCTCGGCGGTGAAAGATCTATCCCCCACTACAACATTATGGGTGTCGCAAAAGCCGCACTAGAATGCTCTGTGAAATACTTGGCCGCTGAATTTGGCCCCTTAGGTATCCGCGTAAATGCTATCTCTGCAGGTCCTGTTAAAACACTCGCAGCCAAAGGCATCAATGGATTTGACCAACTCCTCAAAATCAACGCCATGCGTGCCCCACTACAGCGCAACATCACGATTGATGAAGTCGGTGGTGCGGGACTCTATCTTCTGTCTGATCTTGGTAGCGGCGTCACAGGTGAAATTCACCATGTGGACGGTGGTTATCATAGTATCGCTGGGTGTTATGCGGATAAATTGATATTGGCGAATGCGGAGAAATAGAGCGCGCTAGAGAACAATGGAGAGGGCACCCACGCCCTCTCTTCGTTCATATTGCTAAAAAAACTCCGACTAACGCATTCTTAGACTTCGCCATTTCTCATACAAACCAGCAAGCATAAGGCCTTGTAATTGCATATGAAACAAAGGTCTTAATTTTGGAAAAAAAGCATTTCCCAAAAAACCAGAAAAAGAATACGAAATACAGGTAGCTATAGCCGCACCCATCGCACCCAAGAGTGGAATGAGCGCAAAGTTTAACCCCACATTTAGCGCCGCAGAAATACAGTCTCTTATCAATGCATGCTTAGTAAGTTTTTCATTCAAAATAAAAACACTGGAAATAAGCCCATTCGCCACCCAAACAAATGCCAAAACGTGAACGGCCAAGTGTGACGCCATACCAAGGTAGGATACATATAAAGCATCCCTACTAAAATGAGCGATATCACAACAACACCAAAGGATATCAGGTAAGACATCAGACTAACGCCTGAGAAAAGAAGTCCCAACTGCTGTTTATACTTCGCCATATTTGTTTTGCGTAATACCGTCAAAGCAGGAAACACCGAACTCAAAATAATAGCGGGTAAAAAATATAGAATCTCCGACAACCGCGCAGCTGCCGCATAGATACCCGCCGCATGACTACCAGACAAAGAAAGCACCATCACTTGATCTATGCGCATATAAACCAAAATAGCCGCAGAACTTAACAACAAAGGCCACGATTGACGAAGCAACATACATGCCGTACGCCAGCTAAATCGCCAAGTTTGCTGACTACGCTGACTAAGGTAGACAACGCCATAGCCAAAAAGGCCCAATAAGGTTTCACAAACAATAACAACAACAAACCAAAAGACAGGAAAATGACAGACAACCCCGACAACTTTGAGTATCGAAGAAAGAACAAACGCACACAGCTCTGACATCACCACATATTTAGACATCACCCGTGACTCAAACCATTGCCGAATGAGCAAAAAAGGATTGATGAGAAACGTCAAAACAAGAACACTCCACAACCAAAAAGGGATGCCATAGATGGGGATCCAAAAAGGAAGCGTCAAACACAACACCCCGAGGAGACAAGCCCCCACCAAACGCAAGCGAACGGCGGTCCCCAACACCACAGACTCTCGAGAGGGATATTTGGCCAAATAACGTACAACCACAGAATCCAAGCCAAGACCCATAATCACCAGTAAAAGACCCTGAAAAGAGAGAATAGCGTTAAGTAAGCCGAAGTTATCCGGCGCCAAATATCTCGCCACCCAAATCCCGACAAATAGGCCACCTACGAGGCGTGTGCCTTTGTCCAATAAAAGCCAAGCGCTGTTAAATAGAGCGGCACGAATGGCCTTTCGTTGGAGAAAAATATAAGGAAAAGAAAGTTTATTCATGAAGGCTCTAGTATAGGCAGGGATTGGGTGCATGTACATTAAAGATCTGTTGATTTACAATAAAAAAAACTACCAGCTAATACCATTAAATAGAAAAAGGGCACCCACAATTATGAAACAAAAAATAGGTAAATTTATCTACACTATCGTCTATGCTTTTTTTATCGCAATCGGTCACAGATGGATGAAATGGCTCATTCCTCGAATAGAGTCTTATTTCGGATTTCGATTCTCTTTCTCCCAATTTGGAGAAGATATGGTCATCGATTCATTAACCTGCGATATTAGACATGGGGTATATGTAGATATTGGGTGCAATAGACCTGTTTTTTTCAACAACACCTACAGGCTTTATCTCAAAGGATGGACCGGGTTAAATGTAGATGGAAACCAAACACTGATCTC
>JAGYJO010000172.1 GCA_018402095.1 bacterium | reverse complement strand
GACAACGGGTGCTCAATCAAGATTTAGCGGATGTTTTTCAATTTGTGGAAGCGGTGCGTTCGGGAGCTATTCGGAGTGCGTCGGGGCAGCCTTTTGAAGCGATTGTTCAGGTGGGCATTGGGGGCTGTGAATTGGGTCCCCGTGCGGCCTATCATGCGCTACGTCATGTGACACAAAATCAGCGGTATCCGTTACACTTTTTGGCAAACTTGGATCCCCACCATGTTCAGGATGTGTTGGCGCGTATTCCTTTTGAAAAGACATTGTTTATTATTGCTTCTAAAAGCGGGGGAACCTTGGAAACCCAAACAAGCCTTCATATACTTGAGCGTGTTGCCGCCGAAAAAGGAATCTCTCTTTTTGAAAACATGGTTGCGGTGACGCAAGTGGGTACGTGCTTGGATGATACGGCGCGTTTTAGTCGTGTGTTTCATCTGGATCCTGGTGTTGGCGGGCGTTTTTCTGTGTCTAGTCCTGTCGGCGCCTTGCCTTTGGGTTTGGTTTTTGGTCGGAATATGGTGTGTGACTTTTTTCGCGGGGCAGCCAATCAAGACCAATTTGCGGTGTTGGCAGATATTCGGCGTAATGCAGCATTGATGAATGCTTTGGTGGGTATCTGGGAGCGGGATGTTTTGGGGTATGCCTCGTTGGCTATTTTGCCCTACAGTGAACCCCTTCGTTTTTTTGGACAACATTTACAACAGTTGATTTGTGAGAGCAATGGCAAGACCGTGACGGTGGACAAAGTGCCGGTTGCGTTTCCGACCAGTCCTTTGGTCATTTCCGATGTGGGGACCAATGTACAGCATGCTGTTTTTCAGACTTTGCATCAGGGGAGTGATGTGATTCCTGCACAGTTCATTTGCACCAAACTATCGCCTGAAGATCACAATCACAAACTGTTGTTGGCCAGTCTGATTGGGCAGACTGTCGCCTTGGCCAAAGGCAAAGAAGATGCTGATCCGGCCAAGTGTTTCCCAGGTAGTCGGCCATCGTCCATTGTGGTTTTAGATGTTTTGTCTGCTGAATCTTTGGGCGCCTTGTTTTCGTTTTATGAATGCAGTGTTATTTTTCAAGGCTTGTTTTGGAATATCAACTCTTTTGACCAAGAGGGCGTTGAGCTGGGTAAAACCCTGACAACCAAAGCCATTCATGCGCCAGATGCCTTGCTTAATGCCTTTTGGGAGCATCTACGATGATGGTTCTCGGCTTCGCCCTTTGGATCCCGTTTTTGGATGCCCTTTGTGGGATCCAAAGGGCGAAGCCCTTTGAGAAAAAAATATTTCCCCCTCCTGGGAGGGGGCATGGGGAGGGCCTATCGTCATGACTACCACATTCCCAACAGCGGAAATCCCATTGGGATTTCCGCCTTTACATCCTATTTATCATGACTACACACATGCCTTGGATTTGTCATTTACCCATCAAGATGACAGCCTTCGTCATGCCCTTATGGAGATCCGAGATACCATTGTTGAATATGGCGATGATGGGGTTCGTATGCTCACCTGTCGCTATGACCGTGTCCGTGATGCGCAGTTTCCGCTCTGGGTGACGCCGGAAGAAATCGAAGACGCTTATACTCGGGTGAGTGCGGCTTTCCTGGCTGCGATACGGGATGCACGCGACAATATTACCGAATACCATCGTCACCAATTGCCTCAAAATTGGGAAGCAACGCCTAGAGAAGGTGTTCGTTATGGGGCTATGTTTCATCCTTTAGACCGTGTGGCCTTGTATGTGCCTGGTGGCAGAGCCCGGTATCCGTCCAGTGTGCTCATGAATGCGATTCCTGCGATGATTGCCGGTGTTCCGGATTGTGTGATCGCGACCCCGCCTGATGCGGACGGGTCTGTTCCTCCTGAAATTTTGGTGGCGGCTGCCGAATGTGGGGTTTCCCGTATTTTGCGCTCGGGTGGGGCTCAAGCGGTGTTTGCCTTGGCCTATGGAACGCCAAGTATTCCGGTGGTGGACAAAATCGTTGGGCCAGGAAATAAGTACGTGGATGGGGCCAAACAGATGGTCTTTGGCCGTGTGGCGATCGACAAACCGGCTGGGCCTTCCGAAGTCGTGGTGTATTTGGATCGTGAGGAATGGACAGATTTTGCGGCGATGGAAATATTGTCTCAGCTCGAACATGATCCGGATGCCAGTGCCTTTCTTGTGGCGCCTTCTGAACAGTTGTTGCGTGCGACACAATCAGCGGTATTGAGACTTGCTGTTGATCGGGATCGCGTGGACATTCTCAAAGAATCACTCAAGAATTTTTATTGTATTGTCACAAGTACGAACGCGGATACGCTCAAAACCCTTAATGGGCTTGCTGGCGAACACTTGGTGCTTTTGACCTCAGATGCGCGTGAGATGTTGCCACAGATACGACATGCCGGATCTGTGTTTTTGGGACCTTATAGCCCGGTGGCGTTGGGTGATTATGCCGCGGGGCCGAATCACGTCTTGCCGACCGCACGTGCGGCACGGTTTGCATCGCCATTGGGAGTTATGGATTTCATGAAATACACGAGTCATCTCGAATATAGCGAGGCTGCATTGCAGAACCTTGCACAAACGGTGACCACCTTGGCACGGGTAGAGGGTTTTGAGGCGCATGCGCATAGTGTGGATGTGCGTTTGTTAGAAGGGTGATGTCTTCTTTAACTTTAAATTCGAAGATAGGTAAAATTGCGATTCTGTTTCCCGAATTTTTGGGCGACTATATCAATCTGATTCCCTTTATTCACCGTTTGGGTGAGCTTTTTCCGGGTTCAGAAGTGACGTTGTATATTCCTGAGCGTATGGTGTCTTTTGCTGAACAACATCCCCGTCTGGATCGTTGTTTCTCGATACCAGACAGGCATGTCCCGTTGGCTAAAAAAGAGTTTTAAGATTCGCTATCGGATTCATGAACACTCTGACTTTCTCTTTAAATGGTTGTGTTATGGCACTCCGATGTGTGCTTTACGGAATCGGTTTCGTCAGGTCCCCGAACGACATATTCAAAATCTAGATTATATTTTTGGACAACGCTTGCCTGTAGATCGTTACAATTTTGATGCGGGCATTGCTATAGCGGATTGCGATTTGGTGGCGGATTTGCCCCGTTATGTGGTGGTGAATCCTGATTCACATTCATGTAAACGGTATGATCGGGCTTTTTTTGTTCACGTGATTCGTTGGCTCATGGATGAAG
>JAGYJO010000171.1 GCA_018402095.1 bacterium | reverse complement strand
CAAATCAGAAAGAACCTGTGACAACCATCATAGCAGCCGGCCTTGGCTGTTCGCCTTCATACAGCACAGCCTCTGTTTCACATGCACCCGATTTACGCCCCGTTTGTACATGATAGAGCCCAATCTCACCACTTTCGTTGGCGACCCACAACTGTGTGCCATCGGATGAAAAGGCGGCACCGGTTAAGTCTGTATCTTCTCTTCTGGCTGTTGGCCTAGGGGCTTGAAAAGAACAGACATTATCACCGCTATCACAATCATACACAGCACCGGATTTCTCAGACCCATTGATGGCAGCCAAATGTTTGCCGTCCGGCGAAAAAAAAGCTTTGGACCAAGCCACATTTTCTGCCAATTGTATCTCACGCGTGCAGCTAGGGGTTTCTCCTGACAGCGAATACGTGACAAGCTTCGCCTCCCTATCGACGAAAGACAGTTCATGTTTGTCCTGGCTATAGGTCGCACCAACGATAGCCGCGTGCTGACACAAATCCGACGCAGCCCCATTTGTGACCATGGTGACGCGGTCATGTCTCACCACAATCCAGTCCGAGTGTGTTTTGTTTGTCGTCACAGAAAACAAGCCAACCGAATCCCCATGCTTTCCCAAAGAAACAGATTGCCAGTCCCCACGTCCATGAAGAGGTCTCACCAGCAAGTGCCCGCTATGATCGACCAATGCAATGTCATGACCCTTCGCAGAAAAAGCCAGCAGCTGGGGATGACAGTTCTCCGGCAAGGACACCGTCGTCTGCCTATCGGCATCACAGACCACACCTTCATCCCATTCAGAACCGTGATTATCACGTTCATCAGTCGTATGTAAATGAAGGATCAACTGTGTCCCATCCACCGATGCAATCCCGTCATTACCAACAGCCACCGCACGAACATCACCCTGATGGGTCCTGTTAATCGTTGGGTCATTCACCACATATGGGGTTCTCATAACGCTCACCAATTTTCTTTTCATCTGAGGATAAATCCTTTCTTCGTTGTCATAGTCTCTCACTTTTATCACCGTTCTCCAAACCAGAATCCCTCGGTTAGTACCTCCCCCTTTAACTGAAAGGGGGATTGAGGGGGATTTTCGACCCCCAGCTAGAAAGCCATTCCCACTTATGGCACAACATACGCAGCCGGATCACGACACAACTCAATAAAGCGATCAAACGGGATATCCACACCAGTCAGGGATTTATATTCAGCTGATTTTTTCATAATCGCTGTCCTTTCCGCTGGCCTCTCAAAGTTCGTA
Source organism: bacterium (assembly GCA_018402095.1). Lineage (GTDB taxonomy): Bacteria > Margulisbacteria > Marinamargulisbacteria > SXXA01 > SXXA01 > M30B43. The sequence goes on along the minus strand of JAGYJO010000171.1, from coordinate 1,952 downwards.
TGGATGGCTTCTCGGTGACCCACATACCCTGCAAAATTCGCAGGCGTACCAAAATATGCCTCAATGTCTGCGTTAGCTTGCCGCAAAATAGTGGTATAGGCTGCAATCTGAGCATCATCTTCCAATCCCACAGTGAGTCGCATCGTCTCCGGTGGCAACGCCTCCGTCAATGTCGCATGGTCAAATCCAAAACTACCTCGGGTGCTCAATGGCAAATCTCTAGCCTGACAAACAGCCAATAGGTAATGGTGAATCAACCCAAAGGTACGCTTACGAACCCCACCATTGTCTGTCCAGCCACCATCCGCAGGTGCTGCTCTTAATCGGTTAAATTTCAATCCCAACATAGGAATATCCGAATCCCCATGTCCGCCCCGTGACGTGAGCTCAATACAGGGTCTTCCTGCCAAAAGGCCTTCAGGCAGAGCTGCATGAATAGGCCCAGCGCCACCTCCCACAGCAGGCGCACGCAATGCCGCCGACAACGCATTCGTCGATGCTCTCACCGCCGCCAACTGTCCCTCAAAAGAAGGTTTCGCGTACGTGGGGTCTAGCATCGCCGCAAAAAACCGATTGGCCGGCGCCGACAAAGCATGTTCAGGCATTGCCTGCATCGTGTTTAACGCCACATTAAAATCATTAAAATAAAGACGGCCATTGTTATACGTTTGGATCACCCCACCCGTATATTTGTCACGTCCCGCCTGGGCAAATTTGGCCAAACTATCGACCACAACCAGATTCAAAGTGCCATCCCCAATCGCCGTTGCAATCGCAGGATCCGCCAAAACCGCCGCTGTCCGCGCACCATCAAAAACGTCTGTTGTGGTATCGATTACCACCGTCACGGGATTGTCGGGACCTCGTCCTGCGATCGCTCTGGTCACGACAGCCACACCAGGATGTTCAGAGACATCCCCAAACACCGCCGCCGCATTGGGCAAAAAGTCAAAAAAGAAAACATCCCGATTGATAGCACCGGCGGCAGCACCCAAAGGTACGGACACAGCGACATCAAAAGACTGCTCTGCATGCCCCCCCGCAATCAAGGACCGTGATTCAAAATAGATATCCGATGCGTAACCCACCGTCAGCTTAGCAGGAACAGCACCAGGAAGGACCCCGGGCCTATGCCCCCCTTCCTGCATACGATGCAAGGCATTCGTCATACATGTCGTTGCTTTCATCCCACTGTTGAAAATATAGCTACGTTTGGCCGCTGGACTCGCCGGCGGCAATCCCACACCCACCGGATTCAGCATCGCTGGGATATCCGTTGTCGGTACACGTAGCAACGCCATGACATGAAAGACATCTTCCATCAGCAAATCAATTTTGTTGGTAAACACCGGCACAGCAGCAGGCGCTTCGTTTTCTGCCAAACCAACGACCAAATCCCCTATGCGCCCTATGGTGTCATAGACATAGCGATTGAGTCGGGCATCCGTCGTCACAGGCAGTGTGCCACGAAGTGCTTCCAGCCCCACAACGAGAGGGGTATCCGCCAAGTCAACCACCGCTTCGCGTAACTTGATAATGTCTGTACGGCCACCGCCAAAAGTCGCGAGGGTGTTTAGTTCTCTCTGATGGGGGTTTCCAGCCCTGGTATCAAAGGCAACTGCAACCGTCACGTCCGAGACTGGAAACTGTGCAAATATAGGGATTCCTGGCATCCCACCGTTGGCATGAATAGCCGCACGAACACCATCCATACGCCGAGCCAACTCATCACGACCCGCCGCACCGACAAAATAAGCACTCACATCCAACATCTGCCCCGCAGGCATCACAACCGCAGCCGTCACGGCAGCCGCCAGAGAGGCATCATCCGCAATAGCCGGACGTACCGGCGAATATTTATTTGCCAACGTCCGCATAATGTCAGGCCCATCGACCAAGACACACGCGTCTCGACGGTTACCCCCGCCAGAATCGTAAGTCACCGATTTATA
>JAGYJO010000170.1 GCA_018402095.1 bacterium | reverse complement strand
CACCTATCACCAACTACATGACCAGGTCTCACGTTTGGCGTGGCTACTCCGTCACGAATGGAACGTGCAAAAAGGAGACCGTGTCACCCTCTATATGCCGTTGATTCCGCAGCTCGCTATTGCCGTACTCGCATGTGCCCGTATCGGTGCCATTCACTCGGTGATTTTTGGCGGATTTAGTGCACAAGCGATTCGAGATCGTGTCGAAGATTCCCAGTCTGCGGTCATCATCACCGCTGATGCAGGATACCGACGGGGGCAGGTTTTGCCGCTACACTCCGTTGTCACCGAAGCCATCGTCGGGCTGGACGTCGTACGCCATGTGGTGAGCTATGCCCATCTTTCTGCGGCTACGCCGCAGAAAGATGGGTTTTATTCCAAAGGGCTGGCGCCCTTTGAATCCCAAGAAGGCAAAGACGATACCCACTACAAAACACATGACTGGGCAACCGCCATGGCTGGCAATGCCGAACACCAAGCACCGGAGTCCATGGACAGCGAAGACCCGCTATTCATCCTCTACACCTCTGGCACCACCGGCAAACCCAAGGGCATCGTCCATAGCACTGGCGGCTATATGACCCATGCCAAATACTCTACAAAACTGGTATTTGACCTCAAAGATACTGATATCTATTGGTGTACCGCCGACATCGGATGGATCACAGGCCACACCTACGTCGTCTACGGTCCCTTGGCCAATGGCGCCACCGTTTTCATGTACGAAGGCGCGCCAGACTACCCCGAAAAAGACCGACTCTGGCAACTCATCGCCAACTACAAAATCAGCGTTTTCTATACCGCACCCACCGCTATTCGTGCCTTCATGAAATGGGGAGAAGCGCATATCCGCAAACATGATATCTCGAGTCTACGCATCCTTGGTTCGGTAGGCGAACCTATAAATCCCGAAGCATGGCAGTGGTATCACCGCGTGATTGGCGGCGGTAACTGCCCTATCGTGGATACCTGGTGGCAAACAGAAACCGGCGGCATCATGATCAGCACCATCCCCAGCATTTCACCGATGAAACCAGGTCTGGCCGGTCAACCACTCCCAGGCATTTCCGCCAAAATCCTGGACGAAAACGGGGTTGTCGTCCCTGTCGGTGCCGGTTATTTGAGTCTCACAGAGCCATGGCCATCAATGGCCCGTGGTATCTGGAATGATCCCGAACGATTCAAAGACGTCTACTGGAGCCGCTTCGAGACCTACTTTGCAGGCGATGGCGCGACCGTGGATGCGGATGGCGACGTCATGATTTTGGGTCGTGTCGACGATGTTCTCAATGTCGCCGGTCACCGCATCGGCACGATGGAAGTCGAAAGTGCATTGGTCGATCACCCCGATGTCGCCGAAGCCGCAGTCGTCGGCATGCCCGATGAGATTTCAGGACAGGCCATTTTGGCCTTTGTCATTTTACGCGAAGGCGTGGTCCCCAATGTTTCACGGGAAACAGAACTCCGCAATCATGTGGCCAAAATCATCGGCGCCATCGCCAAACCCAAACGTATCGTTTTGACGCCAGATCTCCCCAAGACCCGCAGCGGCAAAATCATGCGGCGGTTATTGAAAGATTTGGCCCATGGACGTCCGGCAGGAGATACGACGACATTGGCGAATCCGCAGATTGTAGCGGAACTGGCAAAGGGGTTTTGATGATAAAGGATTCGCGACTGCGTCGCTCATCCTTTAAATCCTGGGAGTCTGAGGGTGAGCCCGCCATAGCGTTAGCGATGGGGGGCTCACCCTCAGAAAAAATCAGTCCCCCTCCTGGGAGGGGGTTGGGGGTGGGACTACAATGAGTACAACTTTCGAGATTCTGGCCGAAGATCCGAATACCCACGCCCGTGCGGGTATCCTCCACACGCCCCATGGGAGCATCGAAACCCCAGCGTTCATGCCCGTTGGGACCCAAAGTACCGTCAAAGGACTCACGCCGGAAATGGTGGCTGCCACAGGCGCCCAAATCCTTCTTGCCAATACCTATCACCTGGCCCTACGCCCTGGTGGCGACACGCTGGAACAGTTTGGCGGTTTGCATCCCTGGATGAATTGGGACAAACCCATTTTGACGGACTCTGGTGGGTTTCAGGTGTTTTCGCTATCGGGTATTCGCAAGATTCGGCCCGACGGTGTGACCTTCGCCTCGCATATCGATGGCAGCAAGCAGGACTTTACCCCACGCCGGGTGATTGATCTCCAACGTCAATTCAATTCAGACATCATGATGCCACTCGATATCTGTACGCCCTATGGTGCCACGCTGAAGCAAACCAAAGAGGACATGGCCACCACCATCCGTTGGGAAAAAGAGGCCCTTTCGATTTGGCAGGAAAACCCTGGCACCCAACAACTTTTTGCGATTATCCAAGGTGGTATGCTCGAAGATTTGCGTGAAGAGTGCGTCTCTGCACTGGGAGATTTGCCGTTTTCGGGTTTTGCCATTGGTGGCGTGAGTGTCGGGGAGCCTATCGAAGACATGTCCCGCATTATGCGACATACAGCCCCCCTACTCCCACGTGAAAAACCCCGCTATGTCATGGGTATCGGCTTACCAGAAAACCTGTCTGTTGCGATGGATTCTGGGGTGGATATGTTTGACTGCGTCTTGCCGACGCGATTGGCCAGACATGGCCAGTTTTTCCAATCAGACACGTTGCGGCACAATATCAAAAACAATAAATTCAGGCTGGATCCCCTACCCTTAGACCCTGGGTGTGCCTGTTATACCTGCCAACACTACAGCCGCGCCTATATCCGGCATCTGGTTGTCGCAAAAGAAATGCTCGCTGCGACACTGATCAGTATTCACAATATTGCGTATTTGGTGGGGTTTGTGAAGGCCCGGCGGGAGAGGATATTGCAACAAGTAGGCTAAGCAAATTACAGAGGGCTTCGGATCTTCCTCTGTCGCAAATATATGCACTAAATTTTGCCAGACAACTATGCTAAAATTTTTTGAAAGCCTAGGGGGCGAGGGGAGTCGAAAATGATAGATACATTAGCCAGCTTAAGCACAGTGGGAAGCTTTATTCTTAGTATTGTCGTATTGTTTAAAGTTAATGACATTCAAAATCAAATTAAATCGAGCAGTAATATAACGTCTGGAAAAAACACTAGAAGTCAAAATATTACTGGAGATAAAAATACCCAGTCTGGTAGAGATACTAAAAACTAAAACACATGAACGCAGAGAAAGATCCGAAACAATCCAT
>JAGYJO010000017.1 GCA_018402095.1 bacterium | reverse complement strand
TGCTAAAGTGGCACCCGTTTTTAAGCTGGGACCGTGGCCTGGCAAAATCGTGATACAGAATTAAGGAGTTAAACTATGCCTTCCATTGGTGAAAAAGGTAAACAAGACATTATCGCAACCCATCAGGCGCATGCTGCTGATACAGGTTCTAGCGAAGTCCAAATTGCCATATTGACGGAGCGTATTAATCACTTGGTAGAGCACTTGAAAAAGCACGCCAAGGATAACCATACCCGCCATGGTCTTTTGATGATGGTAGGACGCCGTAAGCGTTTGATGGCGTATCTTCGTCGCAGAGATGAAGCGAAGTATAGAGCGCTTGCAGAAACGTTGAAAATCAAAATACGGGACTAATTATCACCGTAGATAGTTTGGAAAATAGGGTGGCACTGCCACCCTATTTTTTTTGTTTTATTATTTTTTAGAGATGTGTCAGGCAAGAGGTTCCGTGCCAAAAACGGAATTGGCCCTTCGATTTTATACAGATGAAGTTTCTGCGTAAAATCGAAGGTAATTCCTCTTACAGTTGCATGACACAGTTTCTAGTTGTTTCAAGAGTGAAGGGATTTATGTCATATGGGATTGTTTAATGAAAAAAAAGTAACAGGGGTTATCGCTGGCCGTGAGGTCACGATTTCATCTGGTCGTTTGGCCCGTCAGGCCAATGGCTCTGTAGAGGTTCGTTGTGGAGATACGGTATTGCTTGCAACTGCGGTTATGTCCAAATCACCAAGAGAAGGTATTGATTTCTTTCCTTTGATGATTGATTTTAATGAAAAAATGTATGCGAGTGGTCGCATTCCTGGTGGCTTTTTCAAGCGTGAGACACGTCCTAGTAACTGGGCAACACTGACAGCCCGCTTGATCGATAGACCCCTTCGTCCATCTTTTCCTGAAGGGTTTCATCATGATGTACAGGTGGCGATTACGACCTTGTCTTGTGACCCCACTGTATCGCTAGAGGGCTTGTCTATTGTTGCTGCTTCTGCAGCGCTTGCTGTGTCAGATATTCCTTTTAATGGTCCTGTTGGTGCTGTGACGGTTGGCTGTTTGGATGGCCAATTGGTGGTGAATCCGACGGTAGCAGATTTGGATCGCAGTACACTGAATATCGTGGTTGCGGGTACAAAAGACGCGATTTTGATGGTAGAGGCGGCGGCTTTGGAAGTGTCTGAAGAACTAATTTCTGATGCCATTGCATTGGGTCATCAAGCGATCAAAGAAACGATTGCGTTGCAAGTACAATTGGCTGAAGCTGTGGCAAAGCCGAAAGCTGAAGTGTCTTTTACGAAGCCATCAGAAGCGCTTGTTGCACGTGTTTCTGAATACCTCTCAGATACGATCGAAACAAAAATGCGTACAGGAAACAAACAAGAAATCGATGCTTTTTTGAGCCAACTTGAAAAAGATACGATGACAGCTTTGGCTGGTGACGATGCGGATTTGGCCAAAGAAATTAAGCCTGTTTTTGCAAAGTTGAAAAAAGATAAAATTCGTCAAACCATTATCAAGCAAAAATTGCGTCCAGATGGCCGTGCGCTAGATGAGATTCGCCAGATCGAAGGGGATGTCGGTTTGTTGCCATCGGCACACGGGTCGGCGTTGTTTACCCGTGGTGAAACCCAGAGCTTGTCGGTTGTGACATTGGGGACCCTGTGGATGAGCAGATCGAAGATGGTCTGACAGAATCTACCCGTAAATCGTATTATTTTCATTACAACTTCCCTGCCTTTTCTGTAGGTGAAGTGGGTCAATTCCCGTACAGGGCGTCGCAGTGGGTCACGGGGCTGGCTGAGTGTCTATTCGTGCCATTTGCGTCTACGGCAGATTTTCCGTATACGATTCGTCTTGTGTCTGAAATTTTAGGAAGTCCAATGGGTCGTCCTCATGGCGTCTGTTTGTGCGGGTACTATGGCATTGATGGATGGTGTTCCAATTACAGCACCGGCGTCTGGTATTGCGATGGGGCTTTTGATCGATGGTGAAGACTATGCCATCTTGTCTGACATTCAGGGACTGAAGATCATTATGGCGATATGGACTTTAAAGTGGCGGGTACGGAAAAGGGGATTACCTCTTTGCAGTTGGACATTCGTATCCGGCTTGTCTGAAAAGATTCTGAAAGAAGCGTTGGGTCAGGCAAAAGTAGGTCGCCAACATATTTTGTCTCGTATGTTGACGGTGATTGACGCCTCTCGTGGTGTTGTTTCTCCGAATGCGCCGAAGATCGAACATATTATGGTTGATCCTGAAAAAGTGGGTTTGATCATCGGACCTGGTGGGAAAATGATTCGTAAAATTGAAGAAGAATCTGGTGCATCGGTTACTGTCTCTGATGGTACGGCTGGGCAGGTTTGTATTTCTGCAGTCAATCAGGATTCCTTGAATACAGCGAAGCGTATGATTTTGAGTTTGACCAAAAGTGTAGAAGCTGGTGAACAATATACCGGTCGCGTTACCAAAATTATGGCTTTTGGTGCATTTATTGAAGTATTGCCTGGCAAAGAAGGGTTGATGCATATTTCCACGATGACGAACAAACGTTTGTCCAGTGTTGATGATGTATTGAGTGTTGGGCAAGTTTTGGAAGTGCGCGTGCGTGAAATAGATGGTCAAAATAGAATTAATTTGGTTCCTGTGACAGCGTTGGATGCATAGGTAACTTCGGAGGTGAGATGGTGATGCAGACAAAAACGTGGTTGGGTGTTCTGACCATTGTAGGTGGATTGTTTTTGTCTGCTGCTGTCACTTCGGCAAAAGAAACCTATGTTTCTTTGCAACAGTCGTTGGAGAACTTTGCGGAAACTCATAACGGGGTTATTGGTGTTTCGTTTACGGATTTGACGACAAATCATCACATTGGGGTCCAGGATGATGTGAAATTCAACCCGGCAAGTGTGATTAAAGTGCCTGTGATGGTAGAGGTTTTTCGGCAAGTTTTGGATGGGCGATTGTCCTTGCAAGACAAACTGCCGATGACCCGTTCCGATGTCATGGGCGGGTCCGGGTTTTTGTTTCGCCAAAAGGTGGGGACGAGTTATACCATTCGGTACCTCACTGAAATCATGATTACCCATAGTGACAATACGGCTACCAAGATGTTGATTGAGCATCTGGGGGCTGAAAATATCAACAAGACCATGCGTGAATTGGGCCTGAAAGATACGGTCATAGGGACGAGTAACTTGCTGCGCGCAGAAGGTCTGAACTATTCGTCTCCACGGGATATGAATATGCTGCTGACACAGATTTATCGGGGGACTATTTTGAATGCTGAGCGCTGCCAAGAAATGGTAGATATCATGGCGCGCCAACACAACAAGTGGGGGATTCCGAAATATTTGCCCGTGAGTCTGCGTATTGCGAATAAGACGGGGACCTTGAATTATGTGAAAAATGATTCGGGTATTGTTTTTTTTGAGGAGCGTCCTTACGTCCTGACTGTCTTTACGACGAAGAAAGAAGCCAGCGCTTTTGGTCGTACATGGGTGTCGCAGGTTTCTCGTATCGTATATGAGTGGTGCGTGTCTGCGGCAATTGATAGCTAAGTAACTGTTTTCTACTGGGGTACAGGGGGCGAAGCCCTTTAGATCCCGTGTATGCCTCCATGGCGCGTAGGGCCACGGCTATAGCTAAGTAATCATTTCCTAGATGGGGTACAGGGGCGAAGCCCCCGAGCTTCGCTCACAGCTGGAGCGAAAGTGGAGGATTAACAAAGGGCTTTAGCTGGTCCCTGAGGCATCTCGAAGGGTGGATCCCACTTTAGTCCTCTGGCGTAGGAATCGTTACATAGCTCATAAAGGCTCGTTCCTCTGTCAGGGTTGAGATCTCACTAGAATCGTCCCTGTTTTTTATAGTTTTGTTTTAAAATATTTTACGCCCAGTTCAAGGAGGCCTTTGTTTATGTCTAAACGTATGATGGCTGTGGCACTTTTGTGTTGTAGCACACTGTTTTGGTTTTGGCTTTGTCTGAAAAAGATGGAGCCGCAACTGTAGGTCGTACTAAAATCACAAATAGTGAATTGCAAAATGTTTGGCTACGTTTCCGCCACAGTACAGTGAAGCGTTGAAGAATGCTGAAAACAAAGCGCGTATTTTGATCAAATGATCGATGAACAGGTTTTCTTGAAGCGGCAAAAAGAAGGCTATGCAAAAGATAAAGAATCTGCGCGCAAATGGAAGCCGCTGAAAAGCAACTTTGATGACCTATATTATTCGCGATAAAATCGATACCGGTTTGGAAGTGACGTCAGAAGAAGTGGTGTTTATTTAACAACAACCCTGCACAGTTTGCAGAAACAGAGCAGCGTCGTTTGCGTCATATCTTGGTTGAAACCGAATCTGAAGCAAAATACTGTTGTTTTCGTTGCGTCGTGGTGCTGACCTTGCAGCGTTGGCAACGTGAGAAATCCAAAGATGCTACAGCACAAGCTGGTGGCGAATTGGGTTGGGTCTGCAAGGGTCAATTGGTTCCTGAGTTTGAAGCTGCAGCATTTGCAATCAAATGTAAGGGCCAAATTTCTGGTGTTGTTCAAACACAATTTGGTTTTCTATAGGGATTGGAGTCTGAAGAAGTGAACGTTCAACTCAGCTTGGTTTTGAGCAAGTATCTGAGCAGATTCGTCAGTTGCCGGTAAATGAGAAAACGTGCTAAAACAGCAGAAGCTCTTGGCTGGGAGTTGAAGAAGTCTGTAAAGATTTCTCGCAAAGTAGAAAACATTAAGTAAGTTTTTGGTTTGTTCAGGCGGGTAGCCCACCAGGCGACATAAAAAAAATCTGGCGTGAGTCAGATTTTTTATGTCTAAAATAGTGCTGAGCACCTTTGCGAAACTCAATTTGACTTGACCGTTTTTTCTACGGATCCGTTGACTGGGTTACACCCTATTTCCTCTGTGTTTCAAACCGTTTCTTTGGCGGATCACCTTGCGATTGAGACACAGGCGTCGCCAGGCTTTGCGTTGCATACCAATCATCCGGACTTGCAAGAGAGTACTGAGAATTTGTTGTATAAAATATATAGGGACTTTAAAGCAGATATTCCTTTTGGGCTGCGTATTCATTTGGATAAGCGGATTCCGCTTGGGGGCGGCTTGGGTGGCGGAAGCGGTAATGCTGCGGGCTTTTTGGCATATCTGAATGATGCTTGTGGGTGGGGGTTCTCTCTCTCCGGTTTGATTGATATTGGCATGCGTTATGGTAGTGATGTGCCTTTTTTCTTTTTGGGTGGCACCGCTTTGGTAGAAGGTGTCGGGGAGAGACTCTCTGTCAAAAAGCCTGCTTATAATGGATGTTTCGTATTGGCGAATCCGGGTATTCATGTGGGAACACCAGGTGTTTTTCGTGCTTTTGATAAGTTGGGTTTGGGGTGTTCGGCGGACTTCGCTGCCTCAAGTGACCTGGAAGGGGGGGCTTTGGGGGAGAATGATTTAGCGCCCGTTGTATTTCGAGATTATCCCGTTTACACACAGTTGGCGTCAGTGTTGGTCCCGTTGGGTTTTCCCTTTCATCTGTCTGGATCGGGTGCAACGGTTTTTGTGCCTGTTTTGGATGTGGGGTCTGGATCGGCGCTTGTCGCTCAGCTCACGCCGAAGTTGCCAGGGTGGTGGTTTTCTGTGGTGGAAAGCGTGCCTGGGCCGGGGTATCGGATTTCTTCAGACCTGTCCTGATTGTGGTGTTGGTCGGTTGTTTGTGATCGATACGCGGCTGTTCACTGTGTTGGTGGGGTCATGTGCCTGTTACCACTTTTTTTGAGAGGAGCTAGTACCTATAAAACAGCTGTGGTAGATTATGCTAAATGCCGTTGGTATTTGTGCGCTACAAAAAAGGAGTTTTTTATGAATATTACAGTTAAAGCTTTGCATATTGATATTACGCCCGCCATTAAAGAATATGCCCACAAAAAAATGGAAAAACTTCAAAAGTTTTTTGACAACACCCAAGAAATTATTGTGGAGTTGGATTATTATCACAATGCGCAAGAAAGCCAACGCCATATGGCTGCTGGTATTATCCACGCATCACAAGGCACGATTCATGGTGAAGAGCGTGCAGCTGACCTGCATGCGGCTATTGATGCCCTCTCTGATAAATTGGGTCTTCAGCTCAAAAAACACAAAGAAAAGCTACGGGACAACACACGTCGCGGGGCAACGAAATTGGGCGAATTGATGAGCGACTCTCTTGAGCCAGAGCATCAGGAGACACCCCAAAAAGAGAGACCCGACTATTTGTATGTGCCAAAGCCAATGGATACTGAAGAAGCGATTACGTTGATCGAAGAGCGTGAAACACCGTTTATCATGTTTAGAAACCTGAAAACAGAAAAAATCAATGTGGTGTATCCTCTTTCTACAGGTGGGTTTGGATTGATCGAGCCATAGTATGATACCTATTACCCCACTTGCACTCGTTGAAAAAAGTTTGTCTGGTCTGCCATTGTCTGACGCAGAGGCTTTGGCTGTTTTGAATAATGCTGACTGGGACGTCATGGATATCCTCTATGCCGCGTATCAGGTGCGAAAAGCAACGTGGGGTAAGCAGGTATCTATTCACATTATCAACAATGCTCAGAATGGCTATTGCCCTGAGGATTGTAAATATTGTGTACAGGCCAAAACATCCACTGCGGATATTGAGTCCTATACCCTGAAAGAAGAAAGCGAGATTATGGCTGAAGCCAAGTCTGCTTATGAATCCGGTGCCCATCGTTACTGCATGGTGTTTTCTGGTCGTGGACCGAGTAAAAACCGTGTGGAAAAATTGGCCGGATATATTCAAAAAATCAAAGCCCAATATCCTATTGAGGTCTGTGTGTCTTCTGGACTGTTGGATGCAGAAGGGGCTAAAACCCTTAAAGCTGCTGGTTTGGATCGTTTGAACCACAACCTGAATACCTCTGAATCCCATTATAAAAATATTTGTACAACACACACCTACCAAGATCGCTTAGATACCTTGCAGGCTGGGAAATCCGCGGGTCTGGGCTTGTGCTCAGGTATGATCCTAGGCATGGGTGAGTCTCATGCTGATATTTTGAATGTTGCCCGCTCTTTGGCCGCTGTGGATGCCGTGTCTATTCCTATTAATTTTTTGATCCCTGTTGAAGGTGCGGTTTTGAAATCTGAGCAGGTACTGACGCCAGAGCATTGTCTGCGGGTGTTGTGTCTGTTTCGCTTTCTGAATCCAAAAGCAGAAATTCGTGCCGCGGCAGGTCGTGAATTGCATTTGCGCCAATTGCAGGTTTTGGCCTTGTATCCAGCCAATTCTTTGTTTATGCAGGGGTATTTGAATACACAGGGAGACTCTGCGTTTCAAACCTTGCAAATGATTCATGATGCTGGTTTTGATATCGCATCTGATCAGCAATTGGATAAATTGGTCGAGAAATTCAGGGCGGTTTCTTCAGAAACAGAAAAATCGGTTCCGTCTCGTGCGGATCAGGTGGTTTTGAAGCAATTGAATGACCTTCGCCCTGCACGGACCCCTCTGGGTGCCCGTTAACGGTTTTTATAGCAAAAAAGGGGTGTGGTGCAGCGTATCGTTTGTGCTGCTGAGCTTGATATTGTGGGTGACGCCTATTTGCGCGGGGCTCTCTATAGGTGCCATTGATCAGGTGTGTCTTCAGGAAGGCCCATGCTTTGACGTGAGTCTTGTGCAAACTGAGGCTGAACGGGCTCAGGGCCTCATGTATAGATCGTCTTTGGCGCCACGTGAGGGCATGCTTTTTATCTTTGACCGAGAGGCCATTTATCCCTTTTGGATGAAAGATACCTTGGTGTCTTTGGATATTCTTTGGTTATCTTCCGCCAAGCGTGTGGTTCATATTGAAACCCATACATTGCCGATGAGTACCCGCCGTTTGGTGCCGAGCCAAAAGGCGTTGTATGTATTGGAAGTGGCGGCCGGGACGGTGGAAAAGTTGAACGTGCGTCCGGGCGATGCCTTGGTGTTTCAATCCAAAAAGACAATAAAGTGAATCGAGTAGTGTGATGGCAAAAAAAATAAGGCCCCCAAAAAAAGACCTCCCGACGGTGAAACAAGCGCCGAAACATGAAGAGAAAAAACCGCTTCCTAATTGGCTCCGAGAAGTGATAGGTCTTGGTCTTGTGGTGGTCTCTGTTTTTTTTCTGTTGTCTCTTTGGACGCCGGATTGGACGGGTCTTGTGGGCTCTGGGGTTCGGTTTAGTCTGTACGTGATGTTTGGCCAAGCCGCGGTTGTGGTTTCTTTTGTACTAGCACTGGTTGGTGCCCTGCTCATGGTGAGGCCCTGGCGGTTTGGGTATGCCATGCTTTTGGTTGGGCTTTCTGGTGCGTGGTTATCGGTTGTAACGGAGTTTTTTCAGTATTCTTTTCCACGGGTTTTGTCATGGCCATTGGATTTGAAAGGCGGCGGTTGGATAGGCGCCTTGGTGCAGTCCGTGGTTTTGCGTGCTGTGGGGACGGCGGGCATGTGGATTGTACTGGTGGGGTCTGGGATGATTTTGCTGCTCGTGTTGTCCGAGATGTCGCTGGTGGCCTGGTTGCGTCGTTTGTTTTCAGGTGTCGGTACATCTTTGTCGTCTCAAAGTGGTCTTTTGGGTTCTTTGTGGCATTGGTTGTTTTATGCTCCGCCAGAAGATGCTGCAGTTGTTGAAGCGCCTGCTAAAAAACCAGAAAAAAAACGTCCTACATCGGTAACGTTGGCGTCCGCCGTCGTGATTCAAAAAGAGCCATCGCCGGTGATAGATGTTGCGCCGCAATCGGACCAAGACGCATCTCCTGAGATTGTTATTCCTGCACCGACAATGTTGATCACCTCGCAATCTGAATATACCTTCCCGCCGCTAGAGCTATTGGATGTGACCAAAGCACGCCTCAAAACCAAAGATGATCAAAAGAAGAGAGACAGTATGTCTCAGGTGTTGGAAGACACCTTGGCGAGTTTTCATGTTGCCGCAAAAGTGGTGAATGTCACCTCTGGCCCGTCTGTGACCCGTTTTGAATTGGAACCTGGCGTGGGTGTGAAAATCATTAAAATCACGGCTTTGGCCAAAGATATTGCCCTCAAATTGGCGGTGCCTGATGTGCGTATTGAGGCGCCTATTCCGGGGAAAGCGTTGGTGGGCATTGAGGTGCCCAATGTGGTGACGGACATGGTGGGTATGCGTACGATCATCGAAAAAACAGATTTTTATAATGCAGCGTCAAAACTGGTGTGTACAATGGGCCTGACGATTACCGGTGAGGCTGTTTTGATGGATTTGGGCAAGATGCCCCACGTGTTGATCGCCGGGGCTACTGGTTCTGGTAAAAGTGTGTGTGTGAATTCATTGATTTTGTCGATTCTCATGCGGGCTACCCCTCAAGATGTGAAGTTTCTCATGATTGATCCGAAGAAGGTTGAGCTTAGTCTCTACGAGGGAATTCCCCATTTGATCGCACCTGTAGTGACAGACCCCCACAAGGCCGCTGCAACGCTGAATAAGTGGGCTTTGGTCGAAATGGAAAGACGCTATGAAACCTTTTCTAAAATAGGCGTCAAAAGTATCGAAGGCTATAACACGCGGATTCAATCGTTGTCTGAAAGTGACGTCGAAGAAGGTGATCCTATTTTGTTGTTGCAGCCACTGCCATATATCGTGGTGATCATTGATGAGTTGGCGGACCTCATGATGGTGGCCTCCCAGGAAGTTGAAAGTACGATTTGCCGCTTGGCACAGATGGCCCGTGCGACAGGGATTCATTTGGTCATCGCGACACAGCGCCCCAGCGTGAATGTCATCACGGGGTTGATCAAAGCGAATGTCCCGTCACGGGTATCTTTCTTTTTGCAATCACAGATTGATTCGCGCACGATTTTGGATATGCCGGGTGCTGAAAAGTTGTTGGGAAAAGGGGATATGCTGTACTCCCCAGTAGGTGCTTTCAAACCGCAGCGGGTGCAGGGTGTCTATGTCAGTGAACAAGAAGTCAAAAAAGTAGTGGCCTTTCTCAAGGCCCAGTCGGCGCCTGAGTATTTGTCTGAAGTTATGGACGTAGAGCCTTTGGCGACTTCCGAGTCTGGAAGTGATGATTCTGAAGATCCGTTGTTCGAAGAAGCCAAGCAAATGATCATGAACACAAACCAACCGTCGACATCCTATCTCCAGCGCAAATTGCGGATAGGGTACAACCGCGCCTCACGCTTGATGGATGAGCTGGAGAGTCAGGGGTTGGTGGATCGACGGCAGCAGGGACGGGCACGGGAAGAGTAGTCCGAGGGAAGCGTAGTACGGCCCCATGGGGATACGATGAATAGGGGGCGCGATGAATCGCGCCCCCTACAGGCCTATTTTCCATTTGTTTTTTTCGACAAAAGCTTCGATGGTTTGGCGTGTTGCTTTGTTGATGAGATTGCTGTGTGATTGTTTGCTGGTTTTGGCATAGTCGGATAGCGAGAGTATTTTCTTTCCTTCTAGATAAGCCAGTCTCTTGTGGTAGCTGTTGGTTAAGGACAACCCGACTATCTCCTCCATGATTTTGCTCTTTCCGTTTGCGTCGAATTCTTTAAACGCAGCGTAGTATTTTTGGCGATCGACAAACTTGATGTTTATCGGGACAAATCCTTCTCGTAGCAATAGATAATTGTTGAGTACCCGTCCTATGCGTCCGTTTCCATCCACAAAAGGGTGTATGTATTCAAACATAAGGTGGAATTTGGCAATGCGCTGAACGATGTGATGGTGGCTGTTGCTGTGAAATGTGGCCAGCATTTCGTCTAAGAGCCCCTGTATTTCTTTGGGTGGTGGGGCGATGTGTGATCCGACCCGAACGTATTCGTTATTTTCTCTGAAACGGCCAGCGACGTCGTCTCGTATATTGGACAATAAGAGTTTGTGTAGCCATTGTATCTGCATGAGTGTCAGGGGTTCATTGGCTGCTTTTTGCTGGATATAGGTCATGACACGTGCCAGGTTTTTGGCTTCGAAGATTTCTCGTTCTGTAATAAATCGATCCAAATCAATTTGAAGGAGGATCTTCTCCGTTTCTTCTAAGCTTAAGGTACTGTTTTCGATCGCATTTGAATGGTAAACCTGTTCTGATATTTCGGCTTCTGCGATGAGCGTGAGTAGCGCCTCTTTGTCTTTTAGCGAATGATAATAGCGTTCTCGAAGGTCGATTATTCTTTTTGAGATCCCAGATGTTTTAGGCATGCCTTCGTTCTTTCTTCACGGTATTGACAGGGTAATCCGTGAACATATCTTGTTTTTTTGCTGTTTTTCACGGTTATTGTATATTTAATCGTGAATTTTTTGTAGGGTCGTATTTTTTGGGACTGCCGCCTTTACCTGTGCGCATCGTCCACCGGGATTCAAATGGCGAAGCCCTTTGACGCTTTTTTTTGTCCGCGCAATGCCGCTAACGCCACGCGAGCCTTTATATCGGCACTGTATGTTTTATGTTTCTTTCCCATTCTCATGTCCTCCATAGTTTATCTATTCTACTGGTCCACTTTTTGGGGGCAAGCTCACTACTGAATAGGGGCGATGAATCGCGTCTAAAGTTCAAATATCAACAACGTCAAATCATCACTCAAGGGTTCTTTCCCTATATAGTGCATTAAGTCTTTGTGTATGACGTTTTTTAATGTGCTTTTCGGTGTCTTTTTGTATTGTGTTAGAAGGGTTTTCAATCTATCCTCGGAGTAACGTTTTTTATGTGCGTTTTTGGCATCTAAAATGCCATCTGTTGAGGCGATTACTATATCGCCAGTCTGGTATTCCACCGTATCTTCTGCAAATTCATTTATATCTGAAAAGCCCAAAGGCGGGTTGTTTGTGTCTAAATCAATAATCGTTCCGGATCTTAGTATCCATAGAATATCTAAAGACGCTCTGCAATATGAAAGTGTTTTGTTTATCGTATTAAAGGATAAATAGGCGCCCATACACATTTTTTTTAGTGTTCTTAATTGCGTAACTTCATTATTAAGAAGTTGCATAATCTGTTTGGGTGACATATTTCCTTTTGTTTTGGTTCTGAGAAGCATATGCAATTGTATGGCCACATAGCTTGCTTCGATGCCTTTGCCTGCAACATCTATCAAAAAATACCCAATTTTACTATCGCCATTTGAGCGGATATCGTAGAAGTCACCACTCACCATTCTGGATGAGGGTTCGTGTAGAACTGATGGTTTGATGCCATTGTAGTCGTATAGTTCCGGTAAATATTGTTTTTGGAATGATCGGGCTAATTTGTAATCGGCATCTCTCTTAATGACTTTTTTTAATTTTGTATTGGCGATGTCTAACGTTTCATTTTTGACACCTAATTGGCTTTTATAATCTTTTTCTGACAAATAAAGTGCATACGCAGATAATCCCACTAAACAAGAGGATGTAATATAGGCGCAATACGTAATAAGTTCTTTGAAAAAAGAATCTATTATAATTTTTTCAAATATCGCATAATTTTGATACTCTAACAGACATAGACATGCAAGTGGGAGGCTAAAGGACAATAGCAATAAGTACTTATTCTTAGATAGAAAAATAGTGACGGCGATTGAAATAAATCCAAAATAAAACGTATGCGCCCCAATGTCTTTGCCGAAAGCACTGGCGCAATAAAACAAGGCCCCACTTGTCACGGATATGATTAAAAAACCGGAAAGAATGTGTTTTTTTCGAAAAAAAAGACACAAACTATAAGTGGCGACACATAGCATGACCAATAAACTTGGTACTATCAGGTGTAAGTATAAAAATATTCCAATGTAGGGAGTGGCAAGAACGATTAAGATAATAGAGACATTCTTGATTAAAAATGTCTCTTTGCTAAACTGAGATGCCCCCTTATCCATAGTGTTAATCGCGCTAAAGCTTGCCTTTTACGGCAATATTCTGAAATAGAAAGACAATAGCTGAATCACTCATTGACCCATTTTCGTCATAATTTCTTAAATAAACGTATAAGGAAAACCAGTTGTCAAACAGCTCTGGTAATACATCCGTAATCGTGTCTGCTAAAGCCTTAACATTGATGTCCCATAAACGATCAATGTGGCATTTTTGGGATAGAGCCTCTTCAGGGAGTGTCCCTGTCAGTGATCCATACCTTGAAAACCAATTTCGTTTATCTTCTTTTAATGAGGTTAACTTCGTTAATAGGCTTCCGAGAGTGTCAAAACCTTCACTGTTTGGAGATTTGTTTTCATTTACTAATAGTTTAAAAACATCGCATATAAGTTGGTTGCTGAAATCGCCATCCTGTAACTCGCGAGACACATCCCCTTGGCTTGAGACGCCGGTACAAATTAAATTTGAAATGCTGCCCATTTGTTGCATGAGAAGACTTTGTCGTCTAAAAATTTCAAGAAAATCGTCATCATGAGACCGTATAAAAGACGTGCCATCAATGGAAGCCCGTATCTTTTCTGCAGAAGCAAGTGCCATTTCATAAAATACAACCATATGCATGCCATAATGCACATCTTCTGCTTTTTGTATGTTAAAGGGTTTGGGGTCATAATTAACATCTAAGGCATGCTGAAATGAGGTCATGATTTTGCCGAAATCCCGGATTAGTACGCTTTTATTTTCGCTGGTTAGCTCGGCTATCATAGAAAATGAGTCCCATGCGTTATGAAATGAAAGATAAGCACCTTCAACATACTGCTCAGCTGCAGCCCTATGCTCTTTATCTTCTATATCTTGTAAGACTTCTTTGATCTTTTGCAATTCACCTTCACGCGTAGTAAAGATATCGTCAGGATGTTCAAGCAAAAACTTTTTCCGAGTATCGACATTAGAAATAAGCTTCATTGCCGTTAATAATGCCTGATTCATTTTTTTTGGCATTTCTTTACTCATTTTGTCAGGAACGTCATCAACGGTAACCGCCCAAAAAACCAAATGTAATATACAATTTGATAGCGTATCGATATGTTTTTCAAATAACTGGTTTAGGGCTCTTGTTTTCTGATGTCTTACCTCACCGACGTAATGTGTGGAGATCTCTTCTAGTGCATCTTCTTTTGCTTTTTCGATGCAACTCATCACTATTTTTGATGCGGCCAAAGACCATGGGATATGAACTGTTCCACGACCGCCATCCAATGAGGTAATGCCGCTATCCGTTAATTTTTTGACAGAAGATTTATAAAACTGATATCCGTCTAAGGCTTCTTTTGTGGGGCTCGTTTTGTGGTATAAGACCCCGTCCGCTATACTTTTTCCCGGAATGGTTACGCCCGCAATATGGTACAGCTGACTGTCACAAGCCTCCATTATTTTAGGTGAATCGAATAGCTGTTTTAATTTGGGGGGGAATTTTGCATAATGATTAAAAAAGTGAGAATATCCTTTTATAAAGGTGTGAACGACACGCTTTTTTTGGGAATCTTCAGTGACATGTGTATCAATTTGTTTTAAAAATGCATTGAACTTTTCAAACATAAAGGCTTGTTTTTTGGGCGGGATGTTTAACTCTAAAAAGCTCTCAATTAAAGTGACAGCCACTTTATCCGTTCCATTTTTGGTAAAGGCGTTATATGCCTGTTGATCCAAAGCAGACATATTGTACAACGTGGGTGTATCGCTATCGCTATTGCTAACGGCACTTTTTGTTATTACACATAAAGAGGCTAAGATGGCGGCGGATAAAAAGGGGAATGTTGTCGTGTTTGAAGGTATGTCTTGTCGGGGTATGGGTACGTGAGGCTTGATACCCCCGTAAGATGTTTTGATGTCAGGCCTTGGTTTGATGGATACGAGGCTTCGTGTGAATTGACGGGGATTAGCTCTTGTTATACTTGTTAACAAGCGCGAAGTAGCGGTGAGGGTGTGCATTTGAATTTCTTCTTAATCATGATTTTAATGCGTATTAAATTCAGTATCTGTGATTAAACTGTTTTTTATGAATAAATTCAATACTCCAATCTTCAACAACGAATTTCAACCCCAGATATACCCATTCCAAAATGAACCCAGCTCCCAAATCGTTCTGGTCACAT
>JAGYJO010000169.1 GCA_018402095.1 bacterium | reverse complement strand
CGGTCTCATGCCATGCAACCCCTCTATCGGCGGTCCTGCCAAAGGCCAAATCGTCGGTGAAATAGATGCGCTTGGCGGCGAAATGGGTGTCGCCGCAGACAAGACATTTATCCAAATGAAAGTCCTCAATCGGTCTCGTGGACCCGCTGTCCAATGCCTGAGATCCCAGAGCGACAAACATGCCTACAACAAACATATGCGTGAACGCATCTGCAACCATCCCGGCATCGACGTTGCAGAAGGCATGATCCAAGAGCTCATCATCGAAAATGATAGCGTTCACGGTATCGTGTCTGACAGCAATGACGTTTTCCGCTCGAAAACAACGGTACTCACCACAGGGACATTTTTGAAAGCCACCATGCACATCGGGCTTCGGTCTTTTCCTGGGGGTCGCATCAGTGAAAAAAGTGCCGAAAAACTCTCCGACAGTTTTCGCAAGTATCTGCGTATCGGCCGTCTCAAAACCGGAACACCACCGCGTTTAGACCGCAATTCCATTGATTATTCCAAAATGATTCTCCAACCTGGCGACCCTGAGTTTCTGCATTTCTCATTTCGCACACCCTACAACGACGCCTACAAAAACCAAACCCCATGCCACCTGACACATACGACAACGGTCTCCCACGATATTATTCGTAACAACCTGGACCGTTCTCCCATGTTTCAAAAGGTAATCAAAGGCCTCGGCCCACGCTATTGCCCGTCTATCGAAGACAAGGTCATGCGTTTTGCAGACAAAGAGACCCACCAAATTTTTATCGAACCCGAAGGCCCAGACAGTATCGAGATGTACCCACAAGGGCTCAACACATCCCTCCCAGAAGACGTCCAAGAAGACTTCGTGCATAGCATGCCAGGACTGGAAAATGCCAAAATCCTCAAATCGGGTTACGCCGTCGAATATGACTTCGTCTTCCCAAACCAGCTCTATCCCACACTAGAAACAAAGCCGCTGCCAGGGCTTTTTCTCGCAGGCCAAATCAACGGCACATCTGGCTACGAAGAAGCCGCAGGACAAGGCCTCATCGCTGGCGTGAATGCGGGCCTCAAAGCGCTAGGCAAACCACCCTTTATCCTCACCAGAGAAGACAGCTACATCGGTACCATGATCGATGACCTGATTACCAAAGACATTCACGAGCCCTACCGCATGCTCACCTCACGGTCAGAGTACCGACTGGTACTTCGCCAGGAAAATGCCATCTTCCGTTTGGGCGAAAAAGCCTATGAAATCGGACTGCTCAGCGATGACGACATTGCCCAGATCCGTGCCATCAAGCAACGGGTAGAAGACATCACCCAATCGTGGAAAAAAGCCCGTACATCAGAGGCTGTCATGGCGGCCTATCAGCTCAAACAAAAAGTACCGTTAATCGAAATTATTCGCCGTCCCGAAGTCACCATAGAAAGCTTGCTAGAGATGGGCCTCGTGGCAGCAGAAGATCGCGAAGTGGCTTACATGGCGGCGGTAGAGATCAAATACGAAGGTTATCTGACCAAGCAACGGCGTGAGATCGAAAAACTCCAAAGTTATGACCAAAAAGAAATTCCGGCAGACCTGGATTTTGACCAAATTCACGGACTGAGAAAAGAGAGCCGCGAAAAATTCAAAGAATACAAACCCAAAACCATTTACGAAGCGAAGAAAATTGCAGGCATTAACCCGGCGGACATTATGATATTGATTGCGACATACGAAAAATATGGATACCCAAAATAACACAGGGGGCAGAACCCCAGCCTTATCCGAAGCAGAATCGCTTGCGATTGCCAAATACGTCGAAACGCTCAAAGCCTACGATGAAGTGGCCAACGTCTACTCTCCCAGCGCCTACGAAAAACTGGATTTTCATCTCCAAGATGCCGTACATCTGGCCAATGTGATCGAAAATCCCGACAGCATTGTCGACCTCGGCTCTGGTTCTGGTTTGCCAAGCTTGATTTTGTCTATTTTGTATCCCGAGAGCCATGTCACCGCAGTGGAATCCAAAGAACGCAAACACAAGTTTCTCACCCATGCCAAAAGAACCCTCGATTTACCGCACTTCACCGCCATGCACACCGACGCTGAATCCGTTTTACGCCTGATCAAAACCGAACAAATCGAAGCAACAGCCATCACCGCCAAAGCCTTCATGCCCCCCGAAAAATTGGCCAAAATGCTCCAACGGTTCAACCGCACACTGCCCCCATGCTATATCCCCGTCAGCCAACGTCAGATAGAGAATTTGGGCAAACTACCGATCCCTCATCAAATCGTGACGTCGGGTGGGTATTTTTATTTGGTGATGTAGGGCGGCTCCAAAATGCGACGCATTTTGGAGCTGGGGTGGGGTTTTATATTACGAAGTTTTTTTGATTTCTTGTTTTCACTAACACCAAAAAATACGAAATCTGTGTTTGTTAGCCACTTTCGCTAAACAGCCCAATATCAATGGGCTTTGATAAACGTGCTTTTCTGTCTGCATAAGGTTCTAATGGAAAAATATGCGTTACTTTCAATCTACCCCCACCTAGCAGTCTGTTATTAACGACAGATACGGTATTTTCAAGCATCGAAAGCACATACAATAAATCCACAATCATGTGCTTATGATCAAATAAAATGGAGTGTTTATATACGCACTTATTCTTTTTTGTAAAATAAATTAGAGTGGTATCCGCTGAAAATATTTTTTGGTCACCAACCCTTACCGTTCCCCCTGTGTTAAATGAAATTCGGCAACCATGCTTCATAGCATTTAAAAAATCATAGTCGCTTAGGTAATCCTTACAAAAAATTTTATATTTATTTTTATACGCCTTTAATCGAATCTCATAATTCGAAATTTTATCTTTTTCTTTAATACCAAATAACATTTCGGTCATTAAAATCTCTATAAAGGCAGCGCTGTTCAAAGTGGTTTTTATCTGCGTCCTTAGCTCGTTATTGGCCCGCGTTCAAGTTCTAAGTGCAACACCTGGGATTTTTGATCCCAGAAAAAAGTGCATAAAACTGAAATGAAGCGATCTGACTAGAACAGCGGAGCTGCCCGCGCAGCGGGTCGAAGATTCTAGACAGGTTAGCGGAATGGAAGTTAGAGGGAGTGCCCGTCAAAGAGGGGGTAGTAGGGTTAAGACACTTTTTTGGTATGGTGTATTTAGACAAAAACCACGCAAAGAAAGGCTTAACCCTATGAGCAAAAATACAGTAAAAAAGACCAACTCGTACAGACATTTAACACTCGAAG
>JAGYJO010000168.1 GCA_018402095.1 bacterium | reverse complement strand
GTTGCCGCGCCATAACAGACGACCGGAATGACAGGGTCATCTTTGTAGGCCAATGCAAAAGCTGACAGTGCGGACCACATATTGGATGCATGTCCTGAGGGAAATGCGCCGCTACTAGGGACTTCCCATTTGGGAGGTAAGAATCGAAAGTCGTAGGGTTCCTCTTCTATTTTGGTGCGGTAGAAGATGTTTTTTAAACCTTGATTGACCAAACTTTGGAACAACAAACTTTTGGTCGCAATTCGGGCTGCACGCTCTAATTTGGGATCTTCTAATAGATAGCTACTGATGTAAGTGCCACCCACTACCAACGCTGTTGTTTGCCACTGTCCAAACTCATGAAATGCATTTAACGGGGTATTGATGGATTCAAAGTTCTTTGGGTCTATGCTCTTGAATAGGGGCTGATCAATCAGCACTAAGGCGCCAGTGACGCCCATGACGGTCCAAAAAATTCCCCATTCTTTTTCTTGCCAGCGTAAAGGCGTTGTCCAATAAGGTCCGTAATCGGTCGCCGTGTCGACAAATTCTTCGCTAAAATTTTTGGGCAAATCAAGAATGCTAATGGGTTTGAAGATGTATGTTTTTTTAGGCTGTACATCTTCAGCAACAATCACTGTGGTGAGAAAAAATAGGAGCCCTTGTACTATCAGGCTGACCTTTGGATTGATTTTTGAAAATAGTGGCATCGTAATTTTTTTGTAGCGATGTGATGGCGTTTGTTTATGTGTTTTTCGCTATCCAGTCCAAGCGCTTGATGATTTCACGTTCAAATCCAATGTTTTTTGGGGTGTAAAATGTTTCTTTGCTGTTGTGATACTGCTGTTTGACCACACCATAGGGGTAGTCATGGGGGTATTTGTAGGGATCTGCTTTGTCGTGTGCCATGGCTTGGGATTGTCGGGATCGAAGGTGGGCTGGGATGGGTTGAATGTCCCCGTTTTGGACACTGGCCATGGCGGCATTGATCGCGGCATAGGCGGCGTTGCTTTTGGGTGCGCAGGCCAGGTAGGTGACTGCTTGTGCTAATGGGATTCTGGCTTCGGGCATCCCTATGGATTGGGATGCGTGCATGCTGGCGGTGGCGAGAGGAAGTGCTTGTGGGTCGGCATTTCCGATGTCTTCGGATGAAAAAATGACCAATCGTCTGGCCACAAAAACAGGATCTTCGCCAGACTCTAGGAGTCGCGCTAACCAATAAATGGCCGCTTGAGGATCGGATCCTCTCATGGATTTGATCAACGCTGAGGCCATATCGTAGTGACTGGTGTCATCCAATGCCCGAATGAGGTCTGGCATGAGATTTTGAAGTGTATCTGTATCCAATGTGTCGGGTGTTTGTCCACATGCATCGATAAGGCTTACGGCGTTACAAAGCTTTCGTCCATCGCCAGCGGCGTAGGCGATGAATGCGATTTGGACTGTTTCTGAAAACGGTTTTTGCCAGAGGTGATGAGAGGCACGCGCTAGCAATTTGACCATATCATTGTGTTGTAAGGGTTTGCATTCGAATATCATCGCTCGTGAGAGCAATCCGGCAATGACTGAAAAGCGGGGGTTTTCGGTGGTGGCGCCCATGAGAACGAGGGTGCCATCTTCGACGACGCTGAGGAGTGTGTCTTGTTGTGTTTTGCTAAAGCGATGTATTTCATCGATAAAGAGCACTGTTTGGGCGCTACTGTGGCGGGCGCTTTCGATGACTTTTTTGATGTCGGCAATACTGCTGAGTGTGGCATTGAGTTGTGCCCACTGTGCCCCCCATGCGCGACAGAGCACGCGTGCCAGAGATGTTTTGCCGATACCTGGTGGACCCCAAAACAAGATGTTTGCTGTTTTTTTTGCAGTGACCAATTGCCGGAGTGGGGCTTTGGGATGGAGTAAGTGTGTTTGTCCAACCACATCATTAATGGTTTGGGGGCGTAGCAGATGGGCTAGCGGTTTGACCCGCTGGGGGTCAAATAACCCGGCACTATCGGATGAGAAGCTCAATGAATTTTCTGATGAAGCCCAAAGAGATGAATGCGAGGATGGGGGACAGGTCGAGACCGGCTATAGAAGGGATTAGTCCGCGAAAGGGGCGGAGTATCGGATCGGATACCCGATTGATGAAAGAGACGATGGGATGAAAGGGATCGTGTGGAATCCAGGAAAGCACGATACGTGCGAAAATAGAGAGATAGAGAAATTGGAAAACAATGTCGATAATACGATCAAGCGGCGAGTACATAGGGTATCCTTTATGGTGTTGGTTGCGCGAGCTCTTCAGCGCGACTAATGGCCTTTAATATCACGTTTCCAAAGTCATGGTCAACGCCGAGGCGTTGCATCTCAGCGAGTCCTGCAGCGGTGGTTCCGCCAGGAGAAGTGACCTGTGAAATGAGTGTTTCCAATGGAATGTCTTGGGTTAGCATCATTTTGCCGGCACCGATCAGTGTTTGCGCAACGCAGGCTCTGGTATCAGATTCGCTGAGGCCATGGTGTTTGCCGATTTCAATAATTTTTTGGGTGAGTTGGTAGAAAAAGGCTGGGCCACTACCACTGATGCCGGTGATGGCGTTGATTGTGGATTCAGGGATAGTGAGTGTGCTGCCGCCTGCTGCAAAAAGGTGCATGACAACGGCTTCTTGTTGCGGTGTTGTATTTTGAAAGCAAATACCAGAAAATCCTTCGCCAACTTGTAATGGGGTGTTTGGCATGACCCTTGCGATCGCAATTTTTGCTGAAAGTGTTTCAAACCGTGACATAGGGATACCGGCGAGAATAGAGACCAAGGTTTTGTCATCCCAAGAACAGGCTTTGAGCTGGGGAAGTAATTCCGGCAATGTCTGGGGCTTGATACAGAGTAGAATGCTATCTGATGCAGCTACGAGACTTTCTATAGTGGAGTGGGCGGTGGCGTTGTACTTTTGTGCGATTGTGGTGGCGCGTTCTGAATTGGGGTCATAGAAAGACATCGTTGTTTGGTGTTGTGCGTGATAGGCCGACCATAAGGCCTCTGCCATTTTTCCAAAACCGATGAATCCAAAGCGTGTACTCATAGCTGTATTCTAGGCGGGGATACCCTTCGGGGCAAGAGCTGTTCTGTAGATGTAAGTAATCATTTCCTAGATGGGGGGTACAGGGGGCGAAGCCCTCGAAAAAACTTCTTTCGCTCAGCTTCGCTGAGCGAAAGTGGAAGATTAACAAAGGGCTGACGCCCTTTGAATCCCTGTTAAGCCCCCTGGCGTAGGAAGTGGTTACATCCAGCC